>NZ_JAPMAL010000041.1:0-64125 GCF_026343935.1 Paraburkholderia sp. CNPSo 3076
TCCTACTGGACACCACGCAGGCCTCCCGAGGTAAGCTCAACCGCCTTCACCGCACACCTGCCAGATCTACCTCCCCGGTCCTTGATGGTTGTGGACTTCGCGATCATTTGCTCGCTCGTCCGACCTGGTGGGCCTCATATCTGGTTTCTGTTCGTCAGGTCGCGGCTTTGCTACACGCTTCCTTCAGACCCCGCCTCGCGACGACGCCCTTGCGTTTCACTAGCCCTTCGCCCCATCTGGCTGGGCAGGGGACTCGCACCCCCAAGCTGTTGCGCATGCTCGGCGCACAAAAAAAGCCGGCCCAGATGGGCCGGTTCGAAGGAACTCTGGCTGGTGCCGGGGACCGCCAGAATCTGAGAGACAACAAGGTCATTGTGCCCCGCGTCCGGTCTCCCGTTTCCCCCGTATCGTTGGTTCTTTACCGTCCATTCGCTTCTTTCCCCTCAGAAGCGGGCGGCGCGTGCATATTGCCGCCTGATCTGCGCGCGCGATGTGCGGCAGCGCACGCTTTTCATCAGATGAATACCCGTCACTAAGCATCCAGCAACCGGTACAGCGCCTGCCGCGAGATGCCCAACGCGGCCGCCGCATGTGTCTTGTTTCCGCTCGCGGTTTCGAGCGCAGCCCTCGCTTCGTCAATTGTCGGATTGGGCCGGGCCAGTCGTTCCTGCCGCGCAAACGTCGAAAGGTACGCGTTGGCCTTGGTCACGCGGCTATGCCCCGCCGCCGCAACAACGCGGCGCATGGCTTCTGCGTGCAACTCGGGATCGGGACGCATGCCCTGCTGTTTGATCGGCGCAGGAACGCCGCTCGTCTTCTCATAGAGTTCCTGCAGGTACTGATGGCGCAGGCCATGGCTTGTAACGCCCAGGCCCGACTTTGTGATGCCGTGACGCTCGAGCACGTAGTAGTACCTGTCTCGCCACTGCTCGAGCGAGCGGTCCTCCGGGATTGTCGAACCGGTCCGCGGATTCGCAAGTCGCGCAGCCTCCTCGAGCACCGCGATCTTTACCTCAATCGGCACCTCGCGCTCTCGCCCACCCTTCGTACCACGCGTGACACCGAGCAACCCGGCATCCTTCACGGCCTCAACGGGCCTGAGCAGGAAACTCTCCTCGACGCGCAATCCGAAAGCCACCTGGAGCTTCAGTTGCACGGCCACGCGCGGGCACGTCGTCGCGATCTCAGCGATCTTTTCGTGCGCGCTCACGCCATTCGCCTCCCACGAGCGATCCACCTCGGCCACGTAAGAGCGCACAAGGCCGTTTTCCTTGCGGTCCACATAGTCCGCGAGCGTGCCCACGAGATTGCTCTTGCCCATCCACTCGCACAGGGCGCGTAGGTAAGTGAGCTTGTTCTCGATGGTGCCGCCGCTTTGTTTCGCGCGCACCCAATGCTGTACCAGCCACTCGATGTGCTTGTGGCACACGTTCCACGGACTCGTTATCGCATATCCGCCTTCGCGCAATTCGACGAGCGCCGCGCAGATCCCCCTCACGCGATACTCCTGTGTCTTGATCGACAGGGATTTTGCGCTGATCCGCGTCCTGCTGTGTACCGTCGCCACGTGAACGTCGAGTAGCGCAATGAGCGCCGCCGCTATCGTGGGCGTCAGCCGGTAGCCACGCACGACCGCGCGCACGTTGAGGATCGCCGCCATAGTTTTCATTCTCCGTTGTGAGGGTCGCCTCGCGACCGATGGCCCCGCCTGCGGCGCAACGCCCCTGCCTGGCGTCACGTCCGCGAGTGCGCGGGCCTGATTCCTGTGCCGCTCACCGTGCGGCTTCGCCGATGCCCCCGGCGCGGGGTTTGCTGCCTTCCTTGCCTTTAGCGATTCCATCCGATCAGCCCGACGCACGGAAGAGATGCGTTCCGACTGTCCACCTTGCTGCGGCACGGGCCCGGATCGCGCTTCGCGCAACCCCGCTCCCGCGATTACTGCCTGTGCTGCCTTTGCCGCCTGCTGTGGCTACCCGACCGGCCCCGGACGCGCTACCGCGTCTGGACGCAGCCGACGACACATTGCCGTCCGCTACGCCCGGGCCAACTGCCGGGCAATTCCTGTTGCGCATTTCTGGTGACGGCTGCGCGGACCGTTCTATCTTCCGTACAGGGAGGCGCGAATCACTGGCGTGGCCAGCGCGCAGGCTCTCCCCCGTTCCGAAGCACGTTCATCTCCGCCGCGGTGTATCGGGCTTCGTGAACGCACCCAGCACTGTGGCTGAAGGAACGTGTGCAGGCGCATGAGGCGGGTCGCGAACTGTCCAACTGTCCGCGTCCACGTTTCCTCATTGCGCCACATTGCGGCGGACACCCGCCAATCGTATGGATATCGCACTGTCCAGTGGTCCTCAAGTTGGACCACTGTGGACTTGATCTGATTGAAAAAAAATCCGCCTCACAGCGGAGCGCGGACAGGTGGAGATTTCTGACCCTTGCGGGCCTGGGATGGTGGCCCGTCGGGCCGAAGAGAAGACGCACGAAGTGCCTTGCACTTCAGGTCGATGCGTCAGGGACGCAGCAGGTATTGCCAAGGATACGCGCAGAACGCACGAATGCTCGTGCAAAAGATCACCACATCCCGCTCGCTTTCGGTGACTCGACTTCGCAATGCCGTCGATAGACTGGACCCAGCAAGGTCTGATTTCAGACTGGGCACGACAGCCTTGTGATGTCCAGGATCAAGTCGGACCTTGTTCTTACGGGACGCGCAAAGTTGGACTTCATGTCCAACCTTGTCGTCCAAACGATCCGCTCTAAAACCGGGAAACAAGCACACCATGAAAACGTCCGTCTTCGCTATCGATGTCGGCTACGGCAACACAAAATACGCACACCGCTCGGCGAGCGGCACTGTCGCAACAGGAATGTTTCCATCTCTCGCACCACTGGCCGCAACGCACGCACTCTCTGGATACGGTGACGGCGTTCTCGCATCGCGCAAGGTGGTCACTATCACGATTGACCGGAATGAATATGAAGTTGGACCCGATGTGTCGCTGAGCGCTGCCTACGGCAAGACCGGCAGCGCTCTCGCCGATGACTATGTGATGAGCGACAACTACGCCGCGCTACTTTTCGGAGCCGTCCATTTTGCTGGTGTCACGCATATCGAGCGCCTGGTGCTCGGCCTGCCCGTGCACAACATGAATAAATATTCGGGCGCGCTCAACGAGCGTTTTGCCGGTGAGCACGATTTCGGCGCCGGTCGCGTGGTTGTCGACAAAGTCGTCGTGATTCCCCAGCCGCTCGGCTCGCTGGTATTCGCATCCAGTACGCGTGGCGACAGCTTCAGTCGCGACGACGCGCATCTGGTCATCGACGTCGGCTATTTCACGACCGACTGGGTGTATGCGAACGGCTTCAAGATGGACGACAAGCGCAGCGGCGGCGTGCCCGGCGGCGCGTCGCAAATCTACCAGTTCATCGCGCGTCTGATCTCCCTGGCCGAAGATGACAACGTGAATGAAATTGAACTTATCGACAAGGCGCTGCGCGAGCGTAGACCTTTCGTCCTCTACGGGAAGGACATCGATCTCTCGCCCTATCTCGAGAGGGCAAATCCAATCGTTGCCGACGTCGTGAAACAAATGCAGAACAGCGTCGGCCATTTGCGGAATGTACGCTCGATCGTCCTCTCTGGCGGCGGCGCGGCGCTGTATGCATCCGGGATCCGGCGAGCGTTCCCTCGAATCGTAATCGAGGTGATCGACTCGCCGTGCATCGCAAACGCGCGAGGTTTCCTGCTTGTCGGCGAAGCCGGCCTTGCACGCGAGCGCCGCGCATCATGACCGACAAGATCGAGATGACCGTGACGGTCAATCCACTTGTTTCGCCAAAGCTCTACCAGCGACTGCGCGCCTGTAGCTCGCCGCGCGAGCGCGCAATCGTGTTCCGCGCGCTCGCTGAAGCCAGGCTATGGGACGAGACCATGGGCAATGCACAGCCTGTCGAGCGTGGCGCCCCGGAGCGTCAGGAAATGCCCACTGCACCGCGGCAAATGATGCAGGAACGCCCGGTTCCGAAGGAAGCCGCGGCATCGAACATTGCCTCAACAAAGTCCACAGCAACTGAGTCGCCCAGCCCGATTGCCCCTTCTGCAACGGGAAGCGAAATGGCGGGATCATCGGACGCGTTCCGGACTGTGGGCTCTCCCGAGTCCGACGACTGCGGCTCGGCGTTCAACGACGCGCTAATGGGTGATTTCGCCGAGTTTCACTGAACAGGTGCCGCCCGTCGGTCCGCCGCCAAACTGCTCACGACGGTTGTGAGGATGGTGGACCAACGGCGGATCCCTGCAAGACTTGACTTCCGCATGCGCGTGTCATCATGAAATCGGATGCAAGTACAACTCCCTGCACCCGTGCATACACAACCATCCCTTCGAGGAACACGACATGGAATATCAACTGCTCGACGCCATCATTCACGGTCAACGTCTGAACGAACCGCTCACGTGGGTATATATCGCTGCAATCATTGCCGTGTCGATTGCAGGCTGGAAGTTCGGCGGCCTGGCATTCGATGCGTATCACAAGACGAACGGCGAGGAACAGTGATGGACAGGCTGATGCACGCATGGACGATCTTCATGACATGGCCGCCGATCGCGCGGCGGGCCGCCATCGCAGTTCTTCTTTACCTCCTGTGGCTATTTTCCGCGTGGATCTACAGCGAGGGGCTGCACGATACCGCGGTGTTTCTTGGCACGCTCTCGAGTGCCGGCTTCTTTTACGCGATCGGCGGCTGGTACGCGGTGTGTGGTGTCTTTTCCCTGCTTTTCCGGTGCCGGCGAATCTTCCGGTAGTCGCGACGGCCCGTATGGACGAAAAAAAAGCGGCGTCTCCCTTTTTGGGGAGACGCCGCTTTGCTTGCGTACTGGAATCATTGCACAGGCTTCGTCGCCATGACGGCGAGTCGCAACGTGCAAAAATCGAAGGCCGACTCGAACGGCTCGTCACGGGCAACCGTCTTGCAGCTCATCCGGTCAAACACATCAAAACCGGTCGCTTCGGACTTGCACACCGGCTGGTGACCATTGGCCGCGCCATTGGTTGCGACGATGGTAAAGCGGTTCCCAACCTTCATTTGAAAAAAGCTCATTTCCCACCTCAAAGAAAAGAGCCCGACGGTCCATCCCCGGCGGGGACGAATCCCCACCGGGCTGGTTCAAGAAAGAGCCGGACGAACCGGCATTGATTACACCGCTGGTGCAACGCTTGATGCGTCACGAGTGCGGTTTGCGGGCGGCACTACTGCATGCGCTGCAACCCAGCGTGACTCCCATTGGTCAGCGAAGTCAGTCCCACGTACCTTCGGTCGGTGCGGTACGACCGTATAGCCTTCGGCCCGCAACCGTTTCGCGAGGACCAGGCCGGCACTCACGCCCGGCGACTGGCGCGTTCTCGGATCGATGTCATCGAAGTCCATGAAGATGTGCACAACCTTGACGCCGAGACCTTCCGGGACAACAAACTGCGACAGATGAATCCGGTTCAGGCAATACCAGACCGGCACACCCGACTCCATGTGCGCGCCATAGACCGTTTCCAGTCCCTCGCCCACACCAATCTCTCCGTCAACCGGAGACATCAGACGCACGGCGCCGCCCGCAAGCGGGTTGAGCGTCATGTCGTTGAGTTTCGCATCGAGGATCTCGCCGTCCCGCGACACAATCGTCGCCTTCGCAGGCTTGACCGGATCGAGGAAGGTGCGATGCAGTGTGCCAAGTCGCCCATCGGGCAGCTCGAATCGCGCCACGATGCCCGGCCACTTGCCGATCACCTTCCTGTCGTGGCGATACTCGAGCAGGCCAAGACGCAGCGCCGGTGACGGTCCGGCCGTGAGGCCGGGCACGCGTTCCTGCAGGTAGCGCATCGACAGATCGCCCACGGCCTGCGGCCGCGCGCTACGCCACATACCTTCCAGCCGCCTCGCAACGAACGCCGGATCAGCCTTGCGCTTCGGCGCGGGCACTGCTGTGTGCTGCGGCGCGCGTGACATCGGCGGTGGGCCGCCATCAAGCTCGCGCATCAGTCGATACAGACCCATGCGGTTAGCGCGGGCGATCAGCTGAAGGCCGTCGCCTGCCATCGGATGGCCGTCATTGCACTTTCGGCAAATCCAGTCGCCGCGGCCGCTCTTGTTGTCATAGGTAAAGCGGTCATCGCCTCCGCACACCGGACAGGAACTTGCGTTACCGGTCAGGCAGTCGGCGGAAATGCCGTAACGCATCAAGGTCGAAATCCACGCTTCCGGGGAGAGCGCGAATTCCTTCAGCTTGCGTTGCAGCCACTCGTACTTCTCGGGTGGCAGCCCGCATCCAGACGTACTCATGTTGTCACTCTCCATTGTCGGAAGTGGGTTGGTCGGTGCCTGAGACAGGCGTAAAAACGCGTGCTCAAAGGAGCGGCCCGCGCGCAGCGGGCGGCTCTTTTGAACAGGTTTCTGCTGATCGAGATAGCGGGCCCGCGACGCGTGGGGGCGGCAGACAGCAGGTGTTGCGCGCGCACCCGAAGGTGCGCCACGAAACGTCAGGTGAGGATCTGCGGGAGTCGCGGATCCGTATGGTGAGCCCTTACGGGATTAGATAGCGGCCCATTCCGATCGTGAATATTGGGGTCGGCACGGAATATCGTCATCGATTTCATCAAACCCACCGCCGGCTGGCGCACGTGTACCTGCACCGCCACCAGCCGAGGACTGCGGAGGCCTTGCCCGGGGCGTGACGCCGGAAGCCGCGCGCGGTGCGCCGGAGCCGGCGTTGCCCGCATTGCGTTGCGGTCGCGCTGCTTCGCGCGATTCGAATTCATCGTCGCCGCCAGGTTCACGACGCTCGCCGCCGCTGCGACCGCCGAGCATCTGCATCTGGTCTGCAACGATCTCGGTCGAGTAGCGATCGGTGCCGTCCTGCGCCTGCCACTTGCGTGTGCGGATGCGCCCTTCGATGTACACCGACGAGCCCTTCTTCAGATACTCGCTGACGATTTCGGCAAGGCGTCCGAAAAACGAGACGCGGTGCCATTCAGTCATTTCCTTGAACTCGCCCGACGCCTTGTCCTTGTAGCGGTCGGTGGTTGCGAGACGGATGTTGGCCACAGCGTCGCCGCTGGGCAGATAACGGACTTCCGGATCCGCGCCGAGATTGCCGACGAGGATGACCTTGTTTACAGATGCCATGGAGTAACGCTCCTATTTACGTGTAATTGACCAGAGCCACTTGTCCCAGAGGACCTGCTCGCCGTCTTTCATGACCGGGCGACCGCTGTCCGTGAACGCGGGCACCTTTACTTTCCTCAGCCGGCGAACGGAAACGACGTCACCGACCTTGCAATGCGACTCGGCGATCGCGTCCTTGAGGCCTTCGCCCTGCAGGACCTGCTCGCCCAGCGCCGTGTGGATGTGCAACGCGAAGGACGTATAAAACGGCTTGCCGGTTCGCTTGCGGTTGGGAAACTTCTCTTCTCCCCAGCTCACCACCTTGCCGTGTGTCGCGGCGAGCATGTCGCCGCGATGGGCCGTGGATTCGTGCGGCGTGCGCGGTGCTTTCGGAACGTCGGGCTCGCCGGGTTCGCGACGCACTGGATGCGAGTGCCCAGTCGAGTGCGGGAAAACCGGTTCGACTGACGCTGTTGCGAGAGCAACGGGCGGCACGCTGCGCGAGCGGATCGCAGTCGCGATCGCATCCTTGAGCGGCGATGCATGCTCGCGCACGACGGACCAGTGAGGCGCGAGTTCGGGAAGGATCTTCGTGCCGAAGGGCGTATCGCGCGCGCCCTCTTCGAACGCCGGGATGAACTGCACGATGCAGTCGCCTTCGTCGACGAAGAGATTCGGCACATCTTCGATGCTGACGAACGTTTCGTTCGGCGCACCCTCGCC
Source organism: Paraburkholderia sp. CNPSo 3076 (assembly GCF_026343935.1). NCBI lineage: Bacteria > Pseudomonadati > Pseudomonadota > Betaproteobacteria > Burkholderiales > Burkholderiaceae > Paraburkholderia > Paraburkholderia sp. CNPSo 3076. The sequence continues at coordinate 7,882 of NZ_JAPMAL010000041.1, forward strand.
GACCCGTCGCGGTTGGGCGGGTGCCGGTTCGGCGTGGACAGTTGACACGGGCGCGGCCTGCGACTTTCGAGGAACAGCTGCAGATCCGGGAAAGAGTTCCGCGAGCGCACGGATAAAGTAGTGAGCGGCCATGTCTTCTCCTACAGCAGCGAGCCGAAGCAGATGCGGCGCAACGCCTCGAGGTCGCGCGCGAGTAGCGGCGTGTCGAGGATTACGGACTGAAGCGTCTCGGGATCGATCCCGTTGACGCTGCACACGTGCGCGTAGGGCAGCGCGCCGTCCCAGTAGCCCATGATCCATCCGAGCGTGGCACGGTAGTCGTCCGCATCGAGCTTCACGTTGCGCAGCCGTTCGCTGAGCATCGTTGCGCAATCCATCAGCGATTCGGGCATGCGGTCGCCGCGGCGGCTGTCGCGTGCAAGCGTGATCAGTGCATCGATCATCCCTTCGCGAACGGACGGGCTCCAGTACTGCGGGTCCGGCAATGGATCGGGTTTGGGAGGCACGACGAGTACCGGAGTGGCCTCGCCGCCAAAGATGTCAAGCTGCCAGGCAGCGACTTCTGGTTTCATGGATTGCTCCGGATTCGACCGGGCAATCGCATCTCCCTTGCCGGGAATGGATTCCCGGCAAGGGTAAGGGCCACCGCGGCAATCGCCGCGGTGGAAGTGGAAATGACGGCCCCTAGTCGTGGGTGCCCGTCTTCTTCATGGGGATAACGACAGCCGACCTGGCGTACTGCCGGGCCGGTGGCGTTTGCGTATCTGGCGCAGGCGATGCCTGCGCAGCAGCGTTCGCCGTGGCCGTATTGAGTGCCTGCTCGCGCGCCTCGTTGGCGCGTTCGCGGGCGGCTTCAACATCGGCCGCTTCCAGCGCCTTCGCCTTCAGCACGAGTTGCTTGCGGAACCAGCGAACAGCAACGAAGCAAAGAAAGATGCCAACGAAAAAAGACGTCGCGGCGAGATACACGATGAAGCACAAGGCGAGCAGCTTGCCCGGGGACTTGAGCATATCTTCAACAAACAGCTTCCGCATTTTTCTCTCCAGAAAAATCAACGCACAAGGGAATGTCCAGGCGATGCCTGGTGGTTTCGATGCTCGTGACGAGCAAGGAAAACCGGTGCGCGAAGCACGTGCGCCGTGGCCCGGTTTCAGGCCACCGCGGACGGACTCGCGAGAACGGTAGGGAAATGGAAGAGGCGGCACGAGAACCGTGCTGCGTTTCGATGCGTGCGGGACGCGATGACATCTAGAGCGTATGACATAGGTTGGCGCGCACGCGCGCCTATGCTCGCGAATTCGCGTGAGCTTTCATTCAGTGGTGTCGTTTTGCAGGCGCCTGCAGGCCAAAACGCGGAAAGCTCCACTTTTCGTGGAGCTTTCCGGTCTTAATGCAGGATGTCGAGCGGCGGCGCGCTGACTTGACTTCGCAAAATGCCTGGCAGACTGGTTTCACTACCCATCGAAAGGAAGTGATCACCATGTACAGCCTCGTCGTAGTTGCCGCCCTCGGTTACGTGGCTTACTGCTTTAGCAAGCGCGCGCCGGGCGTGCGCAAAAGCCTGTGGCACACCCATGCTCGCGAGTTCGGGCAGCCCACGCCCGCTACACGTGCGCAGCTTCGCGGAGAAGCCGGTGAGGCCGCGGTGCGCACCGAACTGCGCCGCGTGCTCGCGAGTCTCTGCGGCGAAAACTTTTACGTGCATGACGGCCCGGTGCTCGTGCGCCATGCGCCCGGCACGCCCTTCCCGACCGCCGAGATCGACCACCTCGCCGTGACACCGTTCGGCATCTTCGTGATCGAAACCAAGAACTGGAGCGGCGCGATCGCTCCGTGCGCGACTCGCGACAAGGTTTCGCGTACAGGCATCGACGGCACGCGCGAAGTCCGGCGCTCGCCGCTCGCACAGAACCGCACCAAGGTGAATTTCCTCAACCAGAAGCTGCCCGCAGTCTGGCCAATTGAGGGCCTCGGGGTCTTCGCCGCTTCCGACTGTGCGCTGCATCCCGACCTTCCGATGTCGTTGATCCACATCGACGATCTCGCGCTCTGGATGCGCCAACGGCGTCACGAATTCAATGCTTCGGGTCGCAAACCGGTGAATGTTCGCGTCGCGTGGCAGGCAATTATGCTGAATGCATCAACTGACGCCATGGAACTAGAGGAACACTACAAGAGAGTAAGGGTTATCCCTCAAGTTGCGACGGGAATTGCCGTATGAGGGCGCAGCAGCCACACACGAACTACGTGAAAGCTGCGTGAATTTCATCATCTTTCGCGGGAATGCCAGACACGTGCGCGCGTACCCTAGGCCAGTGAGTGCCAGAAGGGACCACCCGCATGTCCGGCAGGTTCCTGCGAGTCGCACCAGAGAGAGGCCAACATGAAAATCGAAATAGATCCGCCGTTTGAACCGACCTTCGGCATCGTTCCCGACCACCACATGAGCACCGGCAAGGCGCTGGCCGACATCATGCGCTATATCCACGACGCATACGTTGCCCAACGTGGCGACAGCGAGCAGACGTCGCGGAAGGCGAAACGGGACGCGTTCGAATATATCGAGCGGCAGTACAGGTTTTCGCCCTCGAAGATCCGCCTGTATCTGAATATCCACGCCAGGTTCTACACCGACTTCCTTGCCTACGAACACCTCCGGCTGACGGACATGCAACTGCTTCTCGGCCAGGACATAGGCGACGACATCGTTTCCGCCGTCATCGACATGCGCCAGGCAAACCCGTGTATGTCGACGCGCGAGGTGAAAGACGCGATCGCGAAGCTGCGCCGCGGCGAGCGCCCGGAGAGACATCTGCCGGACTGAACACCCACACGCGCTCACGCGTCCAGACGCCGGCAAGAACGCCTGTCGCCAACCCGTGCCATCGCGCTTGCATGCCGCACCATCCACATTGAGAGACCACCCAACAATGAGCAACAAGAAAAAGCCGCCACTCGACCCTGACTTCGATCCCACCGTCCCGGAGGAAGGCGTCGTCGTTCCTGAATCGAATGAATCGGGAGACATCTTCAGCGACCACCTCCCTTCCGCCGAAGAAATCGCAGCCTCCGCGCGTGAATCGTTCGGCAGCACGCTTCCCGAAGAGCTTCTTCAGGGTCTCATGCGCAGCAGTGCCGAGATCAACGAATCCGTGCGGCAGATCCTGAACGCACACATGGCGCTGGGCTTTCGCTTCGGGGAAATCATGCGCACTGTGCACCGCGCCTACGTCGTGGCCTACGGCGACAGCCCGACGACGTTCCTGCGGGCGAAGAGCGACGCACATGCCTATATCGAAAAGGTGCACCGTTTCTCGCAATCTAAGATCCGCTTGCACCTGGACGCCTACGCGAAATTTCACAACAACGCGGAGGCCGTTGAATTCCTGCGCCAGACGGACATGCAGTTGCTGCTTGGCAAGGATCTTGGCGATGAGATCATCAACGCCGTGATCGAGCAGCGAAAGACCAACCCGGCCCTGTCCACGCGAGAGGTGAAAGATCTGATTGCGGCGTACCGGGCGAAAACCGACGAGCTCACGGCGACCCGTGAGCAGGTCGAAACCGGCAACGAGGAAATCGCGCGGCTGACGTCGCTGTATGACCTGAGCCGTGCCGAAGAAAAGCGCCTGCAGCGCGAGATGGAACAGATGCGCCTGGAACAGTCGAGAACGCAGGAAGCGATGGATCAGCTGCGCAACGACTACGCGTTGGCCGGACAGTCCCGAAGCGCCCTTCATCAGCAGCTGAGCGAGGTCGAGAGGGAGCGCGATGCCGCCCTGCGCGAAGCGACGGAACTGCGCGACCGCCCGCCGCCGGTGAATGACGATCCAGAGGCCCGGGCAGCCCGACGACGGCTCGACGAACAGATCGCCAAAATGCTGAAGGAAGCGAATGACCTCGAGGAGCGCATCGCGGCCCAGAAAGCGGAGGAGGCAGCGATCGCCGCGAGGATGGAGGAGGCAGGGAGCGCTCTCGAAGCGCGTAAGCAAGCCGACGAACGCGTGAATGCGCTGGTCATTGAGTTCGGCGAGTTCGCACAGCGTTATCACAGCGCCCAGTTGTTCTGTACCGCCGAAGGCAACCCGCAACGTTACAAGGCGATCTTCAATGCACTCGCCGACGTCGTCGGCAAGTTCCACAGCGAGATCGTGGCCGCAAGCAAGGCCGCCTGAAAAACCGCGCCCGGGGGCGCGCGGACGTGCCACGCCGTCACGTCCTGAATACACCTAAAAGAAGACGAAAAATGAATACCACGAGCAACAACCACACAAAGAGTGCCGACGACTACAAGGCGCTGGACCAGTTGTACCTGCCTCACTGGCTCGCAGAACGCATCTGCACGGTCAACTACGATCTTGTCGAACACATCCTGCAGCTTCTCCCGTCGAACAATGGCTTCAGCTCGATCTATGGCGTCGACCGTGAATCCATCAATCATCTGCACCACAACGCAAGTTCGTTACGCAGCCTGCTCGGCACGCCAGTCCTCATGCTTTCGCCCACCCTCACATCCGTCGAGGACTGGCGTTGCTTCGTGGACGATACGCCGACCACGCTCGCCGTAGACGTCCTGCGCAACAGCATGCCCCCGACCCGGGACGGTCTGACCAGGCTGACGATCCAGCACCACAACCGGCAGTATCTCGACATCGTTCAGGCCGTCGCGAACATGAGCGTACTGGCTGTGCCGCTGCTCGGTATGCCCCCCGAGCTCGTGCGTTACCTCGGTAACCTTCCCTCCGGGAAGCTGCGCAGGGCGCTTGAGCGCATCCGCGACCTGCCGCTGTTCCAGTGGCGCTTTCGCAGCCAAGCCTTCTGGTTCGAGTTCACGGCACACGACCTCAACGTCGAGCAGGTTGCCCATCACATCATGGCCACAACGCCATTCAGGGCGGGCGACCTGCCTCACAGCGCGACGTGGACGGATCTGCGCCTGGGGCGTGAGACTCACGAAACCTACGCCGCAGCGCTCATGGCGCACGGCGGGCGGGCGAGTACAGCGGCGACCCTGTTTCGCCTGCCCCAGAGCAAGACCCGGCAGATGTACCAGACGATCCACGGCAAGCGCTCTCCGTGCGGCAATCTGCCCAACTCGCTGCAGTGGTTCGTCGACAAGCCAGGCCATCGCCTTCACTCGACGCTCTTCATCTGGCTGTTCAGCGCGGCGCTCGAGATGAACGCGAACACCCCGCAGGCGCTCATCGCTGCGTGCGATCTCTACTCGAATCTCTTCAAGAAGGGTGCGCTGCTCACAGCTGACCGCGCGTGTGGTCTTACGCGATGGATGGGCGCCGGCACGCGCCTCTCGATTGCGCCGTGCCGAGAGTGCCAGACCCATTACATCGTGTCGAACAACGAGTCGAAGATCGAAATGCACCACAGCTTCATCTGCCCGGCGTGCACTGGCAGCCTGGTGCCCCGCGTGCGCGGCGCAGGTCGTAACCGCCGGAGGAACGCAAATGCAGCAGGCAAGTAACCGGTTCGTTCTGCCAGCAGGCCTCGTCATATTCAGTGCCGACGGCAAGGCGCAGTTTGGCTGGCAAAACCCGGAGACCGGCGCGTACTACGCCGAGGACGATGGGCACTGCATCGTCGACGCGATCGGCGGCGTCCCGTGGCACGCCGACACCATGCATTGACTGGAGCTAGCGTAATGGACGACCTTGCCTGGATGGTTCGCGACAGTACGTCGGCGTGGCTTCGTGGCTACGACGACGGCCGCTTTGCCGGCTACGAGTCGTTCTACCGCAACGCACGGCACGCAGCGCCTGAGGGCTTCGACCTCGAAAAGCTCAACGAGGAATATGCCCAATGGGTCACAGAACGCCCAGGCAAGGTGATTGTTCTGCTTAACCGTCCGATCGTTGCACAGGCACTGATCGCGTTCACCGCAGTCTGGATTGCCGCACAGGCTCTGCCCCACCTCGCTGGCGCCGCGCCGAAGTCAACGGCCGGATTGCTGGTCGCCGCATTCATCGGCCTGCGTGTTTTCCACCGGAAGCGCCGCAAGCGCGCCTGATTTGACTCATTGCGCATAGAAGCCCGCTTTCCCGGCGGGCTTCTTCAGTTTTTGCTTAAAGACTTTCCAATTCTTACCGTTACCGATAGGGTGTGCCCCGCTTCCGCCACGGGAACTTGACTTCGCTCCCGGCCTGGCAAACTGGTATCAGGCTCGCGCGAGGGGCGCAGCTAAATCACCAAGGACCTGAAGAAAATGAAACAGAAGAAGATCACCGCGCTCACCGCCATTTCCTTTGCAGCCGCATTGACGCTCGCCGCTTGCGGCGGTGGCGGCGGTGGTGGCGGTGGCGGCAGTGGCTCGGGCAGCAACAACTCGTCGTCGGGCTCGGGCTCGACCGGCTCCGGCACGACTACCGTGTCCCCGACGACCGGAAACGTTTCGACGCCGCAGTACGCATCGGCGAGCGCGCAACAAGCCATTTTTGACCAGATCAATACGCAGCGTCAGGCGTGCGGCTTCCCGGCACTGACGGAAAACACACTTCTCGATCAGGCCGCGCAGGCTCACGCGGACTATATCGGCAAGAACGGTGGCACGATCACCGATGAGGAAGTTTCGGGTAATCCGGGCTTCACTGGCGTCACGTATACCGACCGTGCGGCTCACTTTGGCTATCCAACGACCGCGAGCTACGCGACGGGCGAAAGCGCGGGTTACTACACCAATGCCACGCTCAGCGAAGCAACTTACGGGACTAATATCGCGACCGCATGGTCGAGCGGGGTCTATCACGTGGCGGCGTATGTGTGGCCGACTACGCAAATCGGCATTGGCTGGAACGAAACGACGTACAACGGCTTCCCCGAAGCGCATGGCGTCATCCAGATCGCGAACCTGCAAACGATGAGCGGCAGCGTTCCGTTGATGTACCCGTGCGAAGGCGCGACTGGCGTTCCCTACAAGGTCGTTGGTGAGACGCCCACTCCACCCAACACGAGCGGCGCGTGGGGTCCGGCTGTGGCAGTTGGGGCAAATCAGAGCGACACGATCGTATTGACGTCTGCGACCCTAACGGACACGTCGGGCAACGTCATCAACTTGCAAGTGCTCGATTCGGCGAAGGATACGAACAAGGTTCTCCCGGCCTTCGAAGGAGTTGCTTACCCTGCGGCACCGCTCACTCCGAACACGAAGTATTCGGCTGTGGTCTCGGGCACCATCAACGGTACTCCTTTCACCCGCACCCGCACGTTCACGACCGGCAGCTAACCGGCTAGTCTTTCTGGATAGTCGCAATAACAAAGGGGTGCAGTCTTCACAGGCTGCACCCCTTTTTACTAGACCTGAAAGCGTACCCACTGCAACCCGATCAATGGCACGTGCCAATGTTTTTCATCATGCCAACAAGGAGCAAATGCGCGACATTGTTCGTCCCAGTCGGGAGATAGCAGATACTTGCGGCAACGATGCCGGGCTGTCCGGTATTGGCGTCTATCTGACTCGCTGCTGCAACGTAAATATCGTACGCAGTGCCGTCCGAGGAACCAGGCATCGAGCCAGTAGTCGCGGGATAAGCCCCATTGCAGTAGAGATCTGGTGCGATTGAACTTGCACTATTCAGGACTGGCGTATAAACGTTGCCATAGCTGGCCGCGCCTGTCATCGTGCCGCTGGAAGAAATAGCGTACTGCGAGGCAGAAGGTCTAAGTACCGTCCCAGCTATCGTGCCTGGGAAATTGCCGGTTGCTGCACAGGCGGCCATCTGTGTAGGGGGCGACACCGGCGGAGCCTGCGGGATGCAGGACAAGCCAACCCAATTTGATCCGTCCCAAACTGGTGCCGAGTATTGGTCGTACCCAGGCGCGCAGGTAGGCGGCGCCTGATAGTTACACTGCGGCTGCGAGAATTTTGAGCCCTGCCACACTGCGGCCGCAACCGTTGTCCAACCTGGACCAGTCGAACATTGGGGCGGTGTCTGCGCCGCGCGGTATTGCGGCCCAAGGCAGCTCGAATCCTGATAGCCGTAGGAGCAATGCGCTGGGGCCTCTGCTTTCGCGCTCGCCGCGCCGAGCAACAGGATCAGTCCAAATGCGACGCGCTTCCACCGCGACATGCCGTTTTTCATCGTTGTTTTCCTAGTAAGCGCAGTAGGTCTCGACGACGCCTTGCGCACCAATGTTCGCGTTCGAACCATCGGTCAAGTAGACCGTCCACGGCCCCGACCCCGTCGTATATGCGTTGACCTGGGCGGTCGTATCGACACTGAACGTCTGTGGCACCAGCAGGATCTGGGGGGATCCCCCGGCAGAGCATTGAGGCGCCGGGACGTAGCTCCCATATCCCACGGTGTAGTACTGATAGCGCGGAGCGGGGCCGCTGACCGGTACCCACTGGTTGTAGAGGCAGGACAGCAACTGGCCAGACCCGTCTGCATTGGCTGCAACGCGCGTGGTACCGGCGGTCGACGTGCAGCTCGCTCGGGGCGTCGCGGTGTTCGCCACCTCCAGGGCCCCGTAGACCGTCGCGTTGCCGTGCACCGCGGCCGTGCCCGTGTCGATCGGCGCGGGAGCCGTGCCCGCAGAATTCTGCACATAGAGCGTCGAGGGCGTGCGCACCGCGTTCGACACATCGACGTTCGACGCCGACACTGCAGGCGCGGCGATGGTCCCTGTGGCGTCAATGCTATTGACGTTGTGCAGGCTCACGCCGTTGACGTTCTGGTCGCCGGTCCACGTCAGGCTGCCGTCACGCCGGATGTATAGCGAGTTGCCGTCCGAGTTCTGGCCGTTGGTCGCCAGAATCGCGGCTGCGGGCGTCCCCGTAAGTGGGTTGTTCGCGGTCCACGCGCCGTTGAGTCCCGAGATCGTTGCGGCATTGCGGGTCGACGAGTAGCCGAACTGCACGTCCTGTGAGTTCGCCGCGACGGCGATCTGCGCCGCGCCCGACACGTCCGGTTTGCCGTTGCGCGTGTACGGGAGCGACGGGTAGAAGATCCAGGACACGTGGCAGTTGCCTGCCGTTTCCGTACAGCCAGCCGGAAGCATGTTCATCTGGATTGTGTAGCTCCCGCCCCAGAACGGCACCGCGCGGTACGTCTGCTTGAGGTTGCCAGCAGTCTGCAGGTCGGCGATCGTCGGCGCGGTGAGCGTCGAGTTGCCCGACTGCGTGTACTGGGTGAGCAGCGTCGAGAAGTTCTCGTTGGCCCAACGGCCCAGAGCGTCCGTGATCACCGCCTCGTTCTGGCCTTCAGTAGCGAGCAACGATGCCAGATGCTTCTGGATGTCCTCGCGAATCGAGTACACCGTCAGGATCGCAGACGCCGCCAGGAAAACCGCCATCTCGATAATGCTGCCCATGCCCGGTCCTTAGCTGCGCGTCGTGTACATCGCCACCGTGGCCACGTCGCCGCCAGAGGCACACGCATTGCCTGCCGTCGCACTGCTGAACTTCGTCGACGGGCTCGCCACCACCGTGCCATTCACCGTGACCTCAGTGAAGATATTGGCGACCGCACTGATCGACATCGAGCAGACCGCCTTCGGCACCGGATAGCTCGTCACAATCGCGTCGTTCGACGACGTGACCGTGCCAGGCTCGGCCGTCACCTGGCCACCAAAAATCCCGGTCACCGTCGAGTAGTCGCTTGCCACGCGAGCGCCAGCCGCATCGAACGCGTGATTCTGCGCGAGCGTCGCCAGCGTCTCCGCCGAGAAGTCGGAGTCGTTCGCGGTGGCGTTCTGGATGCCGGTGTGAAACATGCCTGCCTCACTCTTGAAGGTGGAGGACTGCACCATGTTGCGCACGAACGGCACACCGTAGAAGAGCGCGAGCGACAGCAGCGCCGCAGCACCGAGCACCGCACCCGCCTCGATCAGCGACAGTTCGCCGCTCTGCTTCTTCAGGCGGCCGAGACGACGATGGAATTCCTTCTGTTCGGGCGTGCGTTGGGAGACGTTGGTTTTCATGGAGGTCCTTAATTGGAGGTGTTGCCGGTCGCGGCGCCGAGTGCGTTCTGCATACTCGTGACGCCGGTGACGACGTATGAGCCGACACCGATGCCGATGAACGCCGCTGCGGCGATGCCGAGCAGCACGTAATGGGTAATCCGGGCGTTGCGGCGCACCGCCTCAACGACGCGATCGAGCGAACTGCGCCCGAGCGACTTGATCGCATCCACGAAGTTGTCGCGACGCTCTGCGTCGGCGATGCGGTCGACGAGCTCTTCCGAGAAGATGCCTGTCGCGAACGCGCGCATGGGTAGCTCGGGCGAGGCCTTCAGGCGTCGTTCCATCGTCGAAATGTGCCAGCGCAGCCACGGGTCGGCGTGCCGGCGCAGGCGCCCAAGCGCCCCCGCGAGCGTGAGCCCCGAGTCGAGCAGGCCCGACAACGAGACGATCAGCAATGCGGCGCGCAGGTCGCGGCGGTTTCGCCACATCAGCGGCGTCGCATCGATGCGGTTACGCAATGTTCCCGTCCAGCGCTTGAGGCCGTAGTAGTACGAAAACACACCCGCTGCGAGCAGGCACACGTTCAGCATCCAGTAGTCGTAGCAGTACGTGTCGACCGCATACAGCACCTTGCCTGCGGGCATCCACTGTTCGAGCGGCCGCACCTCGAGGACCTGCGGATAGACCATCCCGCCAAAGAGCATGCTCAGGCCGTACATGTAGCAGAGCAGCACCATCGGATAGGCCATCTGCATGGCCGTCGTGCTCGACAGCACGCGCTTGGCTGAAGCCGCCATCTCGCACAGGTCGAAACCGCGGCGTGCCGCGTCATCCTTGTCGGAAGCGAACGCCAGATCCAGCAGCGAATACTCGTCGACGGGCACGAACGGCTTGATCGCGAGCGCGAGCCCATCGCCCTTGCGCATGCGCTCTTCCATCTCGTCGTAGGCGAGCCAGACGATCTGCCGGCGATCGCGCGCACGCTTTTTGAGCACCTGGAGGCGCTCGATCAGCGTCTCGCGGTTCCGCAGTCCCGTGGCCTGCTCGATGTCGAGGCGTGATTCGCGATAAAAGCCCTCGCGCGCCTTCTGGAAGCGCCACCTAGCGATCTTGAGTCGCTCCGCACGCGGCAGGCGCATGCAGATGCCATAGAAGACACGGCCAATCACGATGGCATCCTCCCGTCACGATCCGGCAGCACCGTGTAGACGCGGAACGGTTTCATCGAGCGGTCGATGAAACGAGGATCAATCAACCCCTGCGAAGCCTTGTAGAGCGCGTGCTCATAGATCGTCTTGCCCGTCATGTCGGCCGAATCGAAGCCTGAGACCCGTTCCTTGCGCCACGCCGCCTCGGCCCCACGCCAGTCGCGTACAACGATGTGTTCGAGGAACTCGGGCGTGGGCCGGTAGAGCTCCATCGCAAGTGTCTGGCCCTTCGTACCCCCCGCCACCTTGCCGTCACGCGTGAAGAGCCCCTTCTTGCGGCAATGCTCACAGCCATCGTCGTTGCGGCATGCCATTTTCGACGTATCGAGGCCAAACTTCGTGCGCAGCAGCTCAAGCTCGGCTGGGCTCATGACGTCGGCCGCAGGCTTCTTGCAGTGCGGGCAAAGCATCGGAATCAGCTTCTGGTTGCCCACCGCGTTGATGAACTTGTCGGATGCCACTTCGTCCGCTGCCAGCCGCAGGCGATCACCCAGCAGGCGCATGAAGACGCCGATGATGCTGTCCGCGTGGATCGTGGTGCGCACCGGGTGGCCGGTCAGCGCAAGCTCGACAACGAGACCTGCAATGGTCGAGTCGAGGATTTCCGCGACGGTCAGATCGTCCGGGTCCATTCGCATGAGCGTGCGGATGATTGTCGCCACCTTGCGCCGGAAATCTTCTTCGGTTTCGTCCAGCCCGCGCGGCACGGACTGGTCCGAGAGCCACGGCAACGGGTACTCCGAAGGCATGCTCACGGCGTACTGCTTTTTGAGCTCGCGCCCATCGACCATGTACGAGAGCGCCCGCAGCAATGTGCTTTTGGCGGAGCCGGTCTCGCCGGAGATAAGCACGGCACCACCGCTGACGTGCCCCAGCGATTCAATGATCGCGAGCTGGCTGGTCTCGAGCCCCATCGTGTCGGGCATGCGCACGGTGTAGTTGCGGAAGTTGCCGTCCAGGATGCGCATCGCCACGTCGAAACCACCCATCTGCGGGGCGCTCTGCCAGCGCAGGTTCAGCGTGGCAGTCGCGAGCGCGAGCGGGATCATGGCCGACTGCGGCGCGGTAGGCTGGAATGCGTTGCCACTGTTCGTGTTGCTCTGGACGAGATCCTGGTAGGCAGCCGACAGCGCGCGGAGAACGGTCGCCTTCGGCATCCGGCGATAGGTATAAAGGTCGCCGTCAACGCGAAACCGGAGTTCCGCATCGGACTGGTAATCGCGTGATTCCCAGTGCACGTCGCTCGAACCGTATCCGTGTGCGGCGTCATTAACGTCCCTGAAGAGCGCAAGCGCGCGCGAGCCTTCGGGAACGTGGTTCGATACCCGGATGCGCGCCCGGTCGTAAACGTCGGCGATGACGGCGGCCGTCGCCACCATTTCCTCACGCACCGTGATATGCACGCGCTTGAGGTCGTTCAGATAGGTCGCATACAGAGCGGTTTCATGAAACTCGCGCGTTGCGATCACGACGGCCAGGCCAGCCTGCATGTCCACTGCCACGAACTCGCGGCGTGCCTCCGGCGTGATGCGCAGCGTCGCCTCGGGCGTCGTGTCGCAGAGGATCCGCTTGAAGTCGACGAGCGCCTGGGCCGAATTCAGCCGCGGCATGCCGACCGGCGTGTACTCGATGTCCGGGATCGCGAGCGCGTGGCCATCTGCGGCGGCAGGCTCGGGCGTGTCGCGTGGCTCGCTTGTCTCGGCGCGCCGTTCATCGCTGGCTGCGCTTTCACGAATTCCGTCAAATGGCGTATGCGCATCGATCACTTGCGCGCGCGCCGAATCCGTCGGCACCTCGGCGCGGACGTCTTCTTCGGTACCGCGCTGTCCATCGCCTGCAGCCTCAGCTGCGCCGTTCGCGCCTTCGACAACGGATGGCTCCGCACTTCGTACTTCGATATCCTCGACAACCGGGGGTGTGGCCGCTGCCGTGGCATGCAGATCGGGAGCGCCCGCCTCACCTGCCCTTTCAAACGACTCCACGTCGGTCACGGCCGCATCGCGCAGATACGCGCCGAGGGAGCCTGCCGGCGCGCCAGGTCCCTTACGTGCCGGACGCGTCGCGCCGAACGCGGGCTCCACCGGCACAGCCGATTCCGACTCTTCGACGAAGCTGCCGCGCCACGCGCGAAGACGCGCCATCATCCCGCTACGGGGCTTTTCGTTGCCTTCCAGATTTCCAAAGAGTGACATTACTGCCTCCCGAAGCTTGAGACCGGTTGAGCCATGCTCACGCCCGGCGGCAACGGCGACGACAGGTCACCAAGGGCCGAGCCGGTCACGAGCATTGAACTTGAGGACTCCTGTGAGTTGCTGCTCATTGGCACGCTCCATGTGCGTTTGCCATCGGCAACCGTGACCGAAAGGCCATCGACACGGCGCGCAGTCCAGCCGTTGAGGAGCTTCTCGCCAAGGCGTGCCGGGTAGACCGCGCCGTTGTAGTCGTACAGGACGTGCTGCCCGTTGCCGTCGGCGAATGCACCGACGAACGTGACGGGCGACGTGCGCGCTCGGGGCACATACGGTCGCACGACAACTGCCGGCGCGCTCTCCACCGGCGCGGGCGTCTTGAGCGTGACGGCTGCACTGCTCGCGGGCACATCGCCATCACCCCGAAGTGCACGCGTGAGCTTGCTGCGTGCGAGGTCGTCGATATCGCGAAGGGTAAGGTGCGTTTCGCCGTTTGCTCCCGGCACGCTGGCCGGACCGGATGTCGATGCGGTGGCTCCGCTCGCGGACGTCTGCGGCGATGCCTGCGCTGCCGTCGTCGCTGTAGTTGCGGGCGCAACTGCGGGATGCGAAGTCTGCGGTGCAGCGACGGAAGCGGGTCCCGGAGCATGAGCGATAGCCGAGTCGAAAGACGGCGTCGCCGCGGACGCGGTGTGCGCCGCCACGGCAGCGACGGCGGTCACGGCCAGCGCCAGGCGAAGTGATTTATTGGACGACATAGTATTTGCCCTTCGCAACGAAATGGATGCCGACCTTGCCCAGTTCCTCGGGTGCGGCGGTGTCGAGTTTCACGTTCAGTGATTCGAGCGTCATGTTTGGCGGCAGCGCCGTGAGCAGTGGCGCCTGCCACCTGTAACCGTCGATCTCCCAGCGCCCTTCACGCAGCAGCGCGCTGTGCCGCTCGCCCGCTGGTGGCGGCGACGCGAGCAAGGGATGACTCGGTTCGAGCTTCACCTCGTAGCCGAAGCTCTTCAGATCGAGCGGCTTGACGGACATGCGCTGCGGCGGCGTCTGCAGCATCTCGATGAGCCGTTGTTCATCGGGCCAGGCCTTCATGCCCGTCACGCCCAGCGTGGCGGTGCGCGGAAGGGCCGGGCCACGCGCGTACAGATGCAGTCCGTTAGGCGCGAACGTGACAGGCTGCATCGACGCCGGCGCAGTGCGCGCGAAGTCCTCGAACGAGCCGCCCGCGCGCTGATAGGTGAGCGAGCAGAAGCCCGTTGACGGGCAGTCGGCCTTCTCGAACTGCCAGCCCTTGCGATTCGTGTCGATGTAGTCGAGCAACGCCAGCGCATCGGGCGCCAGTTGCGATGCGAGGGGCATACGGCCCGCAAACACCTGATGCATCGCCTTTTCGTATAGCTGGCTCCAGCTGGGCGCCGCGTTCACGATCGGCGGCGGGTTGAGCGCACCCCACATCTCCTTTGCCCCAAATCCCGCGATCGCAAGCGCCAGCAGCACGACGATGGAATTCGGAATGCCCGCAGGCACGCGCGCGATCCGGCCAGCTTTCTTCTGCTGCAGCAATTCCGCGGGGCTGAAGGGCTCATCTCCCGGCGTGATCGCATCGCCCGAGGCCAGCACCGTGAGCGGCAGTCCGAGCTTCGCGCTCTGCTGTGCGATCTCGCCGCGCCGCTTCGCCGCTGCGGCCACCGTCACGACCTCGTCGTGGCGCACCGCGCCGCGCACCACGTGAACAAGGTGCACCTGCGCGCCGTCCTGCATGAGCACGAGCACGGCAGGCTTCGCGCGCACCCGCTCGAGCATCGCGACACGCGCGGCACCCGAAAAAAGCTTTACCCGACGGAGTTCGCCCGTGTCCGGCGCGCAGAAACCGCCGATGAGTTCCGCGCCCACCTTCATTTCGACGTAGTGCGTCGCGGAGAAGTCGCCCGCATAGCGCGTGCGGCTTTCCTTTGCGCCTTTCTCGGGATAGGCGCTCCAGTCCAGGCCAAACGCCAGACGCGAGCGCTTTTCGCCGGGAAGCGGTTCGGTGATATGCATGTCCGCCTCTTACATCGAGGGAACGACGGTTGCCGTCAGCATCACCACCTGGAACGTGCGCGACTTGTTCCACGTACCCGTGAGACCGGCGAGGCCCGCGTTGGTCGTGCTGTCGGCGGTGTCCGTGACAGCGCCATACAGGACGACAGTCTGCCCATCCGAAAGCGCGATGGTCTCGTCGTCCTTGCTGCCGATCGTGTGTGCGAGCTGGATGGCCTGCGCCGTCTGGCCCGAGCCTGCGCCCGCGGTAGTGAACGGTCCGTTCTGCTTCGAGCTGTCACGCCAGTACGCGAGCAGGATCTGGTTGTGATCGTTGACCGCTGGCAGGATGTGCAGAAAGTCGCCGGTCGTGAGGGTGCCAGGCGTGAGGCCCACGACACCGCTCGACGTACCGGTAATGCTGCCGGACGACGGTGAGGTCGTGCGCAGGTAATCGTCCGACTGGAAGTTCGCTACCGACACCGGCAGGCCGTTGAGCGTGAGCTTCGAGACGGTGTTGTCGGAAACCGTGCGGCCATACTGGTTCAGGGCGTTGATGACCGCGTTCGTGCCCGAGAACGGCGCGTTCGGCTGCAGGACCGAGAGGCCAACCGTGCCACCGCCCGAGGAGAGCGACGTCGGCGATGCAAAGGTCACCGCCCACTTGGCCAGCCCTCCCTGAATGCTGTTGTAGACGATGTCGGCGTTCACCCCCGACTGGGTGCCCCGGTTCAGCGCAATCTGGATGGTGCGCACGCGCAGCATCACCTGGCGTGTGGAGATGGCGTTCTCGCGCTTGAGCATGTCGCCCATGCGGTCCGCTGCTTCCTTCGTGTCGTACACGATCACAAGGCGGCTCTGCGGATTCACAGTGATGCGACCCATCGGGGACTTCAGCTGATTGAGCGTGTTCTCGATCGACTGGATCTGGTCGAAATCGCCCTTTCGCCCGCTCGACGTCATGGCCGAGAAGGACCCGGTGTCGGTGCTCGCGCCGCCCGTCGAGCCGGTCGACTGGTTGCCCGTCGACGTGTCCGTGCCCTTGGACATCCGCGATTCGATCGACACCTTGCCGGGAATCGCGGCGATCTGGTACATGCGCGTGACGAACCGGTTGATGTTGATGGTCGAACCATCGAAGGACCAGTCAAGGCCGAGGTTCTCCGTCACGTCGTGCAGATAGCGACCGATCCCGCACGATTCGCAGGGCTGGTCGTACACCGGGTTGTCGTACACCTTTGCGCCGAAGCTCGCCTGCACGTTCTTTCCGTCGCTCGATGCGCGCGGAATCAGGCTGTCGCGCGCGATGAACACGTCAGGGCTCACACGCACCGGATAGCCGGAAGCGTTCGACACCAGCGTCGCCAGTGTCTTCATGTCGAGCTTCGGCGGAAACGTCACCTTCTTCTCGCGGAACACCGCCGGCAGCGTCGCCTCATACGCGAGGGGCACCGGACGATCACCGAGGAACGCGGTTTGCACAATCTCAACGAGCGGAATGCCATTTCCCGCGCCGTCGAGCGCGGCACCCGCTGTCGCATTCGCGTGGTCGTAGGCGCCATTGACGTCGCCTTGCGTGACGGCGCAGCCCGCGAGCGCTACGGCGCAGGCCGCCGCGATCAGGGTACGGATGGGATAGAGACGCATGATCACTCCTTGCAGTTGGCCGCGCGGGCGATCACGCGAACGACGTTGTTGGTGTGCCTGCACACGCGTGCGGGCGTGCGCATGTGGTCGGTCGCCTGCATGACCTGCGTGAGCACCGAGCGGAAGTCGCCCGAGAACGACGCGTTGAATTCGACCGGCAGGTCGTCGTCGATCTTCCACGCGAGCTGCCAGCCTTCGGTCTGCAGCCAGCGGTCGAGCGCATTGCGCAGGTTCGTGTCCTGCGGCGTGATCGTGAAGGACACCATGCCCGTCGGTTCGCCGCTTGCCGCACCGGGGACGACCACGGTCTTCACGTCAACGGATACCCCAGCTGAGGCCTGCGGCGTGGCGGGCGTGATCGGCGCGGCCGAGGCGAGAACCGTCGGCGCGACGGGCGTCTGGCCGGATACAGGCGCATGGGCGGGTTGCTGTTCGGGCGCTGCGGTGCCGCCGCTTGCCGCCTGAGGGGCTGCCGGCGCGCCGCCGCTTCCCAGCATCTGCCAGCCGTCGCCTGCGGGCGCGGGCACCTTCGACTGGTCGGGTTGCATGGCGGCCACCGCCATCGTCACGGCGCCAGCGAGCGCGAGTGCAAGCAGGGCCTGCGCGATCTTCCGGGCATAAAGGCCGGAATCCTTCGGGAAGTGTTTGCTCATGATTTTTTAGTGACCCTGCAGGCGTCGGTAGATCGAATTGGCGTAGACAAGCTGGCGTGAGCTCGACGTCGCGTTGTACGCGCCGACGGCTTTCCAGGTCGGCCCGAACTGCCGAAAGTTCGAGGCGAGAATCCACGTGCCCACGTAGGCATTCACACAGGCGTTAAAGAGGTGTTCGCGCTGGATGCCGAAGCGTGCGAGCTTCGGAAACCACGAGGAGTTGATCTGCATGAGGCCGATATCCTCGCTGCCGTTCGCATTGACGTTGATCGCGTTCGCGTGCATGCCGGACTCCTGTTGCGCGATCGCGCGCACGAGGCGCGGGCTGATATGGCGGTATGCTGCAGCGTCATCGATGCAGTCGGCCCGCGTCACGGCGGGCAGGACGAGAAGCGCGATAACAGGCAGGACGGCGTAGCGCATCACGAAGCCGCCCCCGCGCGTTCGAAGTACTTCACGTCGTGACGACGAAGCACGCTCACCGTATTGCCGTCGGCTGTGACGATGAACTGCTCCGAGGTGCCGTTGAACCTGTAGAAGCGGCCCTTCTGCTCGCCCGAGCCCAGGTGATGCACGTCCGCAACCGTGACGTTGATGACCGTCGGCGCAAACTTGAAGTACGTCTGCCCGCCTTCGTCGAAGACGGCTTCGAGGTGCGCGCCGTTGCCAGCCGGGAAGTCATAGACGGTGCCCGCACTACGCGCCACCTCGACGCGGTTCGTCGGGTCAGCGACAACGAAACGATCGGCACGGTCGATCGTCATCACGCTGGTATCCGCATCCCACTTCGGATGCAGCGAGCTGCCATCCGCGCGCGTGAATTTCAGGTCCTTCGGTTTTGCGGCAAAACGGATCTGCGTGTGCGTGTCGTCGCCATCGCGGATCGCGTTCGCACCGAAGTACTTCGCGAGGAGCGACTCCGCTGCAGGCACCGCTGCGACAGCGTCCGACGCTGCCGAAACCGGGTCGGCATGCGTCACCGTTGCCCCCGCATAGGCCAGCGCACCGGACTTCTCGACCTCGCGGCGCAGACGCACATGGCGTCTGTCGAAATCCACGTCTGCAAAGAGGCCGGTCTGCATCATCAAACGGTCAAGCGCGTGCATCCAGTTCTCGCCAGGCTGCGTCTCGAAGCGGTTCGCCGCGGTCAGGTCCACATCCTTCTGCGCGGACCCGCTCCAGCCCTGTGGCACCAGCGCCTTCACGATCGAGGCCACCGGCATGGTCCCGTTAAGGCTGCGCACCGGCTCGAGCGCGCCACGCTCGCCGATGAGGGCGAGGCGCCCGCTGAATCCTGCGAATGCTGCCGGCTGATCGTCGCCCGCGCCGGGCACCACGCCGTGACCGCCGATGAACGCGTTCGCGCGGTTCCAGGTCGCGACAGCGGTGTGGCCCGCAACGCTAAGCTGGATCGTGGCCGGTGTTCCGTCGACCACCACATAGGGGCCTTCCTGATGGCTGCCCGCCACCGAGATCGTCTGGCCGGCGCGCGGCTGGATATAGGTCTTTGAGCCGTCGTTGAAGACAAGCGCGGGCCGCTCGGCGATGCCGCCCGCGATCTCGTAGTCGAAATCGAACGGGTCGGTATTTGCCGCAGAGGCAAGCTGCGCAGCACCGATGGCGCACAGGGTCGCGAGAGTAAGAAGCCTGCGCGTCATAGGCCTGCCTGGATCTGGTTGAGATTGCGCACGAAGCGCGCGAGATACGCGCTACCCGGCACCGGGTTGGCGCTGTGGTAGTAGGCAATCGCCTTCGCGATGGAATGCGTGCGGTCGTAGTTCTCGTTGAGAATCGCTTCGGCAACGTGGATGTTCGTTGCGGGCGCCAGCGCATCCCAGGGCGAGGCGAAGCGCTGCCGGTGGTAGCACCAGTTCACCTGCATGATTCCGACGTCGAAGTCGCACCGGCCCGCCGAGATGAGCGCGTGGATCGCGCCATACGCGTCTTCGCGCGTGCGGAAAAAAAAGCCGCGGCCCGCGACGTTCAGCGTCCACGGCCATGCGCGGCCCTTGTAGGCCGATTCGTTCAGTGCGATGCCAGCGAGCACCTTCGGATCGACGCTCGTGTGCAGCAGCGCGAACGGCGTGACGGCGTTCGCGCACGCCCACCCGCCACGGCCCTCCGTGATCGCGGCCTGCGCGTCGTCGTCGAGCTCGTCGGGCTGCAGCCAGCCGCTGCGGATCATGAGGCCCGCGAGCGAGACGTCGTGCGCGTCGACCGACACGGTTATTCCGGCGTCAGGCGTGCTGCGCACACTCTGGCCAACGAGGGGTGTAGCCCAGGCGTCGAACGCGGCCAGACCGCAGTACAGCACGGGCTTGCCATCCAGCGCCGCAACCTCGCGCGTACCGCTCGAGGACAGCACGAGCGATACCGGGCTGATGAGTTGCGCGATCGAGGCGGCATGCGCCACGCCTGCGAACGCGAGTCCGAGCGCCATGGAAGCGAACGCGCGCCTAGCCACGATACGGCTCCAGGTGGATATCGCGGTTCACCTTGATCATGAAGCGCTCGCCCGGCTTGATCGTGATCGTGGGCGGGATGTTCTGGTAGCGGCTGAGGATCGACTGCGACGTCTGCGCGGCCACCTGTCCCGCTGTGTTGCCCACCTGCGTGACGCCCAATGGGCCGGTCGTGGTCGAACTCGTGTCGCCGTTGGTGAAGTGGTTCAGCAGGATCGCGGTCAAAAACGACGCACCGAAGATCTTCAGGAAGTGGTTGTTCACGTCGCCGGAGAAGCCGGCGTAGCCGTTCTGGTCTGCACCCTCAGAGCCATAGAGCGGTACCTGCTTGCCGTTGGGCAGACGCATCTCGGTCGCCGCAACGAGGATGCTCTCCTGGCCGACCTTGATGTCGCTCTGATACGGCGCGGTAATCATGGTCCCCTTCGGTATCATCAGGCACGTCCCCGTCACGCTGTCGTAGATATCGCGTTCGACCATCAGTGAGGCACTGCCGGGGCGGTCCGAATTCTCGCCTTCCATGACGAGCACGCCAATGTGATGCGGCGGCGAGAGCGTGCATGTGCCGCTCTGTCCCACGAAGCCAGCACTGAGGAAACCCTCGCCGGAGGCCGACTGGGCTTTCGCATCCTTGATGAACTGAAGATCGCGCTGCGCGTTCGACGACGCGCCGGCGGTCGCCTGCCCCATGGCAGCAGCGAGTGCCCTGGCCTGTGTTTCCGCTGAGGCTGTCGCGGACTGCTGTGCTGCCGCGGCCTGCAACGCCATCTGCGCGGGCGTCAGGACGCCCCCCACTCCGGTCGCGCCATTGGCCTGCGCGTTCGGATCGTCCTTGACCTTGTGGCCGGGGATGAAGATCGGCGAGGCGTAGACGGAGTCGTCGCGCGCGTCGGCCGCGAGCGTTGGGGACGTGTGTTCCTTCTGGAACTGGTCAAGCGAAAGGCCGGGCTTCGCCGTCTCGGGCGTGCTGGACGACGCAGCCGCCGCGCGTGCCTTGCGCTCGGCCTCGCGCGCCGCTGCCTGCTGGTCCTGGATGATCTTGTCGATGTCGTTGCCGTTCGGCGTGCGATCGACGGATGCAGCCGTCTTGGCCGCCTTGTCGGCTTTCGCATCGGCATCCGCCTGCGCTGCCGCCCTCGACTGGTAGTAAAAGCCAAGCGCACCGATCAGCAGCGCGAAGAGCAGGCCTGCACCGATGAGCGCACCGCGGGGCGATTTGCCCTTCGTGACGCGCTCCTGATCGGAGACGGGCTGCGGGTTCTGGTTCGTCATGCTCAAAACCCGAAGATGCCGCGGCGACCGCGCGTGATGGTCACCTCGTCGCGCGAGGCGCGCAGCACGATCTTGTCTGCGAGCTGCTGCACGACGATGTACTGGCCACGACGGATGAAGTTCGGCGCGACGTCATCGCCGTGATCCTTGACGATGGGCACCGCGAACGGCGCGTCGGCCGGCAGCCGCAGCCAGACAAACTTGCCGTCGTCGAAGACGGTCTCGGGCCTGAATGGCGCGGAGCCCGACACCGTGTAGTCGAAGTTGAGCTTGTCAGGCGTCACGCCAAGCGGCCCGGAATCGGTCGCGCTGCCGGTGCCAGCATCGACCGGTCCATCCCCCGCCTGTTCTCGCGCGCGGACCTTCGCCATCAGGGACTCCTGATAGTGAAACCGTACACGCTGGTAAAAGAGACCGCCCGCCGGTGAGGAAATGACCGTGAAGTCATACGTGCGCATGTTCGTCTTGAGATGCAGCGTATTGACGAGACCCGGCCGCACCGGCTTGACGTACACCTCGTTGGCGCCATCGGTATCGACGATCCAGTCCACCGAGTCGCCCATCGCGGGGTCCACGATGAGCTTCTCGCCGGGAGCGAGTTCAATGGTTGTGAGCTTGACCGGCGCGGTCAGGAGCTTGAACACCTGGTCGCGGCTGTAGTTGAAGACGGCAATGCGGGCGTCATTGGGCATCGTTACCGGATCGACGCCGCTGTTGTACGGATTCACCGGGCTCATCGGATCGCCCATGATCGCGCCGACATCGAGCGACGCGCCGCCCGGCGACAGGGGCTTGCGCGCGGCGTGCGCAGCGGGTGCGGAGAACGCCAGCGCGGAGACGAGCGCAGCCAGCGGCAGTAGGGATCGGTTTGCCGGTGTCGTCATGCGGTTTTCTGCAGCGTGAAGAACGGGAAGAAGATCCCGAAGGGGTTGGTGCCAACGGCGTCATCAGAACTCGCCGGGACAATCTGGTAGCGCAGCGTCAGGGCGTAGTGCTGCTCGACCGCGCGGTCGGCCGGGAACTGCGTCGTGCTCGTCGTGAACTCGACAACGACAGTCGAATCGTCAAGCACCGACACGTTGCCGACCCGCACCTCACGTACGAGTTTTGGGTTAGCCGTGATGGTCTGGAATGGCGCGTCCTGCTTGAGCCACGTGGCGAACTGGTTCTTCCCGTTGTCGAGCATCTGCGCCTTGACGGCGTTGATGTTGCGCGCAAGACGCGACGTCTCGATGGTCGGCGTCAGCACGGGCTCGATGGTGAACCAGCGCTGGACCGAATCCGCGACGGAGGAACGCAGCGCCTGGTCGTCGGGCTTATATGCGGCCAGTTGCCGGATGAGTGGCCGTCCACCTGCGTCAGCGGAGATGCCGTAGGACTTGACCACCGACGGCGGCGGCTGTCGCGTCCATACAGCGCCCACCGCCACGAATGCGAGGATGAAGTTAAGGATCTTCGAGTGGTTGAGATCGACGCGCAGGCGCGTGCCGCGATCGAAGATGATCTTTTCGGGATCCTCTTCGGAGTAGCCGCCCGGGGCTGTAGAGAGGGCGACCTGCTTTCGGGAACGACGGAACAGGGGCATGACGCGCGCGCAAGACGAGTTGGTTCGCGTCAATTGAATCAGCGCGGCACCACCCGTCCCGGGGCAAAAGCCGAGCTATTTTGCATACCATTAGGCAACAGGATCTGGCGAGCCGACAAGTTGCAGGCGCCTGCAACGGTTTTCGCGGAATGGTGATGTTTTTGTGGAGCTTTCCACTAGACGCGCGCTGAACCAGAGAACGATCCAAACGGCCCGAAAAGTGTTCCAAAATTTGCACGCTAATAGAATGACCTGCTGTCGAAGCGTATCCCTTTAAAATCAAATAGCTACAACGCATTTTATGCGCCATGAGGGCAAAAAAAGTTGCAGGCGCCTGCAACTTTTTTGCGAATAGAGAATTAGTCTGTATGGTTTATAGACTTTTAACTTAGCTTTATTGCTCTAATTGAATTAATCAGACAACTTTTCTGACCCATTTGAGCATTTGTCTGCGAAGTCAAGTTTTTTATGCAGCCCCGCCTGGCACGTAGCAAGCACATCAACGTGCTCTAACACCCGCTTTTCGCTCCCTTGACAACCTTCGGACACGAATAAACTCAGTCATCGGCCCTTTCAAACGAGAAAACCATGACCGCGATGTTCGATTCCAAACCGGTTCCCAACCGTCTAACCGCGAAGCGGATACATGCAGAATTGCAGGCGCGCGACGTCTCGCATTTCGAACTGGGGCAGTTCTATCGCGCCATGCTGGCACAACAGTTATGGAAGTCTCAGAGAGATATGGCCGATTTTTTGGTGGTATCGAACGCGAATATATCCCGGCTCATTGCGCTGACACGAATACCCGACACGGTCGTAGTTGCGTTGGGAGGTCGGCAGCGCATCACGTTTCGCGTGGGGGAGCTTTTGTTGGAGATGCTGGACAAACTCGGCGAGAAGGAAGTCTCAGCCCGAGCTCGAGAAGCGTCTGCGTTAGGTTATGGGTCTGTGGATGACGTACTCGAATTTCTCGTCAACAACCGCAAACCAGTCCGAACACTTTCGACGGTTCGCGTGCGCTTGGCGCGCGACAAGCAAACACTGCGTGTCGAAATCCCGCAACTCGGGCGATTGCTGCCGCACTTGTCCAAGCTGGAGAGTTTCCTGTCGACGGCACTCCTGATGTTCGAGGCAACGCTTGAGAGCGAAGCAGCCGCCGCGAAGCTGACACGCTACGATCAGTTGCGAGGGGCAATCGACGCGCTGGGCGCGCAGGCTCCGGACATCGAGTCCGCAGGCGGAAATGGCGTTGGTCCGGCCTTGTTCCGAGAACAGTCCAACTGAATTCCCTGGCGAAAGGTGAAGCGTTATGGTTCACGCACCTGTGGTCGATCTGTTGAAGATAGGTCAATGTCTATGGTTATTGAGGGGTTGCCCTGCCGTTTCGGTTGCGTTGCTTCAAACCAGCTTTACTACTCGACACTGGGCGTTTAGTGTTTTTAAGTAAACCACTTTAGAACCTTTGTATACGTTTACGCGCCCGCAAACCCTTTCCTGATAAGGCTCTCAGCCGTCCAAGGTGCATCGCTATGGTTCGATCGGTGAACGTCTATGGGTCTTGAGGTTAAAGGATATGGTTCTGAAGGTGCAAATCTCTGGGTCTAGTGGTCAATGCACATGGTTCTGAGGTCAATCCCTATGGGGCACGCGCGAAAGCACTGAAGGTGAACGTCTATGGTTCCTCGATCAGGTGAACGTCTATGGTTCTTTCGCTGATCGTCTTTTCTCGCGTAAAACGTCAAGATTCAACAATAACTATATGATTAAAAACGGATAACCGTTGGAGAATGGCAATAAGAGTTGGTAGTTCAAGGATTGGTGAACGCCTATGGTTCTCCTCCGCGACTCATCGGGAAAGGCCAAAAGGTGAACGTCTATGGTTCTGTCAATACCCGAAAGCTGCGTACTTTGCGTAGCTTTCTCCGTTTTGGGTGAACGCCTATGGTTCTCTAGGGTGCAGGCGCATACTCGATATGGCCTTGAAACATAAGGATAATTTCTCCGTGACTGCGAAGGTTGGGTTTGGACTCTGATTGGTGAACGTCTATGGTTCGTGGAGACCTCCCGGCGCGCGAGATTGAGGAGTTACGGCGATGGCGCTTCAAGCGCGGTCATCTTGAAGGTGAACAAAGTACAGTGTATTGTTACCTTTTGCCATTTGCTCCGGACCAGCCGTGACAAAGAAAGAGTCGAGCACCGAGCCGACCCAAATTGCCCTCTTCCAGATCCCGGAACTGCCAGAGCCCTTTCGGAAGGCTGTTCCAGCAGTGCACATTGCGCCGCGGGCTGGCCCAATCTCGCTCCAGCAGGCAAAGATGTTCAACGCGCTCATCAAGAATGCGATCGAGCAGAATAAAGATGGTGAACGCGTCTGGTTCGAGTACCCAATAGGTGAACTGATTTCTGACGTCGGACTCAACACCAAGAACCGCGACTACGTTAAGTCGACAATAAATTCCCTGGTGGGTTTCGTAGTCAACTGGGATCACTTGTCCGGAAAGCCGGAGTGGAACGCAAGTGGCCTCGTCGCTGGTGCCAAGCTCTCAGGGTCGCTGCTGCGATATCAGTTCTCGGACAATATCCGCGAGATCCTCATGAACCCCCGGATCTACGCGAGCATCGACATGCGTATTGCGCGGGAGTTCAAGCGCGGCCACTCGTTGACGCTTTGGGAGAACGTCGTTCGGTACGAGGGCGTTGGGCGCACGCCGCGTCTCAACGTAGGAACCTTACGTGATCTGCTGCTCGGCATAGACTGGAAGCAGGGTTCGTATGCCCAGTACAAGACCTTCAAGAGCCGTGTTTTGCTTCCTGCGCTCGAGGAGATCAATAGGATTGCAGATCATCAAGTCGACTTGGAAGAATTCAAGACGGGGAGGACCATTGTTGAGGTCCAATTCACGATTTCGCGAAAGCGGAAGACCGACGTACGCGCGGAAGAAGACCTCGATCTACTGGGCGCCGTGACCAAGTATTCCATTCCGTTGTCGGAGGCGCGGAAGCTTCTAGACGAGAACGGGGCCGACGCTTTGCGCCACGCGGTGAACTATACCGAACAGCGACTCCAAAAGAAGAACTCCCAACCGATCGAAAACGTGGGAGCTTACTTTCGCAAGACCCTGTCCGGCGGATGGCGAGTCGATGAGCCTAAAGGAAGTTCCGCGACGAAGGTCGTTGCAGTCGCGGAAGCGGCAGAGCAGCCCGAAGACCAACTGTTGGCACGATATCAAGCGTACCGTGCCGAAGAAGTTCGCGAGTATTTCAACGAGCTCGATTCAGGCGATCAAACCGGATACCTTGATAAATACAATGCTCAGCAACAGGCTCCGCAGCTGAAGCTACCTAGCAGCAAGAAACCCAAGAAGTCCGCGGAAGCGGCGTTCCTTCACTGGTTGGCCGACGACGTGTGGGGTAAGCCGACCGATAGGGATCTCCTGAATTTCTTGTTGCGTGATGCGAGTGCCGGAAAGGCCGGTCGCAGTTAGCCGCTCCGACGACAATTCGGATTTTGCTCGAGGTTGGTGACGCTCGGCGTCGCTCCCGGCGCACCGTCCGTCGGTATCCTGGCCGCAATGGCCTGAAGTACATCAGCCGGTTCCGGCTTCTCAGCACGCCTTCGCGAAAACTTTGCGCACTTCGGCCGCGAGAGGACGTTCACGGAGTCAGCGCATCCCCCGCAATCACTAGTTGAAATGTCGGCACGACGATGCGTGGGCGGCGCGTGTCGCGAGCCTGCTTGGCGAGGGAAGATGCGTCGCGGCAGACCCCGCCCTGTGCTCCTGTTCAGCTATCGGCGTGAGTTGCCTATTTCATGACGTGAGTCGCCTCCTCGAGGCACGAATTTCCGCAAACATTTCGACGGGGTCACCAACCGTACGGCTTGCTCTTGTTCGCGACCAGTCAGGTATTCGAAGGCGCGAATTCGGAACGCGCTTTGACGTGCGCGTGCGTTGAGGCAGATAACGGTCTTCGCCCCTTCTAGACGTCCAGTGTTTTACGATCCGCCGATCCGCGACAACAACTGACCCTGCACCAAAATATGCGTGTCACCGCGAGCGGGGTTAGTTTGGCTACATTCCCTTTGCACGTGCACAACTTTTTTGATGTACGTTCGCGACACAGACAGCACCAAACAATTCGCAATATTCAGATGTTCTGCTAGGATGCGTTTCACGCGTTGCTTGGTATCGATATACGCGTAGTGGCCAAGTCGATAACTTTGCACGTGCAAAGTTTCCTCCTGCTCCTTCGGCACGACGAGTTGTGCACGTGCAAAGTTGAAACGACTACCTATGGAGGCCAGCCTATGGCGTCGAAAATGAATTCAAATCCGGCGGTGATCATTCTCGTAACCAATCAGAAGGGAGGGAGCGGAAAGACAACAACCGCAATGAACCTCTCCGCTGCTTACCATGAGGACGGGAAGCGGGTTCTTTTGGTTGACTACGATCCGCAAAACACCCTGCTTGGCTGGTATGGGCAGGCAGATGAAGCAAATCCCATCCAGATTCCCTATCTGAACCTCGCCCAGCCGGGCATCGATATCAGCGATGAGCTTGAACAACGGCAGTTCGAGTTCGACTACATAGTGATCGACGGTCGCCCAAACCTCGAGATCAGCATGAGCGCTCTGCTCCTGCTCAGCGATATCGTGCTGGTCCCCCTTCAGGCTTCTTTGGCCGACCTTCATTCGACGCAAGGTATCGTGAAGGAAATTCGCTTGGCTCAGGACGAGCGGCCCGAGTTGAAGTTTGCGCTTGTACTGACGATGGTGTCCGACAAGCGGCTGCAGCTCCAGTTCACGAAGGACGCGATTAAGGAACTTGGATATCCGCTCTGCAAGACGATGGTCGCGCGTCGAGAGCTTCATACACAAGCCTATGCGTTGGGCCAAACTGTGTTCGCCAGCAAGTCGGTCGGATATCGGGCCGCGGCAGACGAAGCTCGCAAACTGGCCGCTGAAGTAGTGAAACTCGTATCGTAAGGAGGATCTGATGGCCTCGAACAAGCTAAAGCAAGCTTTTAATCGTCAACGCACGGTCGAATCAGTCAGCGAACAAACATCGGGTTTGGCGCAGATCCGCGATACGCCTTCCAAGTTTGATCACGCGCGACGGGCACTCTCGCACGCCCCTGGTGCCGCTTTGTCGCAGGCGCCAGCAATCGGGCCGTCGCCGGCACACGAATCGTCTGTACATATCTCCGTCGGTAGCCTGGATACGGCGAGTCCCGAGTATCGCGAATGGTGTATGGCGCATGGATATCGTCCAGGGACAAACATCGAAATCCCGGTCGGGAAACTCAAAGCGTCCCGTTACAACGCTCGGCATTTTTACGTTCCTTCGCAACTTCAGGAGCTGATTGCGAACATTGCGGAGCATAAGCAGCAACAACCGATTCACGTAACGCCGGACTATGAGAATCCGGGTTCGTTCTTTGTTACTGATGGCGGCCGTCGCTGGCGTGCTCTTGAAGCGCTGAAGAGCCCGCATGTCATCGCGCTCGTCTTGGACGTTCCGCTCGGCGTGCAGAGCTATAAGCTTTCGTATGACCTTAACGTTACGAAGCAAGATCAGACGCCGTTCGACGACGCCGTGAAGTGGAAGAGCATGCTGGACGACGGTACGTTCAAGAGCGCCCGGGAGCTTGGCGAGGTTTTGGGCATCGCGGAAGGGGAGATATCGAAGACCCTGTCGCTGGCCGCGCTGCCTGAGAGCCTCCTTGAACTCATGGTTGCCATCCCCGCCGAAGAGATGGGGTTGCGAAAGGCTTACGAGGTAGGTCGATACTGGGAGATTAGTGGGCGGGACAACGCTGCGACGACAAAGCTAATCCAGAATATCGCCAACGGCGATTACGCAATCAAGCGGGTGCAAGCTGTCATCGCTGCGTTGAAAGAATCCTCCGCAGGAAACAAAGCGCACTCTCGGCCTGTCTTCAATCGCCGCGTCGATTTTCGCTTGCCGAACGGCAAGGACGCGGGGAGTCTCAAGACATACGGGGAGGATCGCCTTGATCTGAGGGTTTCTGGTCTTCCGATCGACGTCCGAGACAAGCTGCAGGAGGTGATTCAGGATGCTCTGCAGCGATTTGTTGCGACGAAGCCAGGTGTCGGTAAAGCGGAGGAACAGTGACCGCGGCCGCTGGGGTTGAACCTGTCGCGCGACGTCTCGCGTTCTGTGTGGGCGTGATCGCAACGTGCGCGTCGATTGCGATTTCCTTGCTGGCAGGCCGCGAGCGAGGCGGTACACCCGCAGAACAGTTGGTCTGGATGGTCATCGGGCTTTCGCTGTTGCTCGGCGCTCACCTGATTCCAGCGATCGCACAGGGCGCCAAGCGCAGCGTCCGTCTCGTCGGGGGCCTCTTGTGGCTGGCTGCGATGGCCTCGACTGGCTATACCCACGGCACGTTTTTTCTGTCCGCGCAGCAGCACGCGGGCGATGTTCGGGCAGGGCAGGTGGCCGTCCCGGGAGCGGTCGTCGAAAAATCATCTACGAGCAATGCCATCGCGGCGCTGTTGCGTCAGCAGGCAAAACTGCAGGGCACCTTGAACCAGTCGATGCTTATCAAGTGCGGCGACGATTGCCGGCCAGAAGCGGAGCCGGTTTCGATAACGGAACTCATTGAACCTGGTCATGAGCCAGCCGAGGCGGATGAAGAAACACTGCTGCGGGAGGCCTTGGCGGCTGGCGCGGCGACAAACTCGATCGCTGATATCGTCAGAGTACTAGGCTGCAGTGAAAGTAGGGCGCTCGCGCTGAGGCGTGTCATTGCGACAACGAGCCCTAGACTGCTTATGGTGTGCGGCGCGTAGCCGGGCATTCAAGCCGGTTGTGCACGTGCGCAACCGAGCTTTGTCTCAGCGCTTTTCTGCCTGCGCCCGTCGTCACATTGCCGCGCTCTTCAGCGATTTAGTTGACGAACGCGGCAAACGACGGCCGTGCGATGCTCGCAAACCCCTTCGCGCGAGCAGCTGTAGTCGTACTGTGTGAAGACGGCTGAGCTACTCATGCCCGAATAGGTGAGAGTCTCGCGATCGATCGTGACCGGAACGGCGACAACAGGGCAAGTAAAGGTAAATGGCTTGTTCATAACGTGCGCTCCTTCGCGCTGTGGAAAACCACAGCGTTCCATCACGACCTGTTCTGGAGTGAATGAATCCGAGATATTGTCCAACGGTGACAAAAAATGCGTCAGAAACCTTGACGGCCGTACGCGCTGTCCTTGATCTTGAGCCAGTCCTTCGTGCGACCGGCGCGATAGGGTGACGCGAGGCGCTTGGCGAGCATCCCCTCAAAGCCGTGCCTCCGCACTTCGTCGAACACAGCCTCACCGGCTCCATTGATGCTGCTCGAAAACACCAGCGTCGGGGTGTCATCGAACGCATCGCGTAAGTGCACCTTGCGCTCCAGCATCGGCAGCGCGCGCAGGTCGCGCCGGCCGCCGATCATCATGTCGAAGAGGAAAAGCCGCGCGGGGTTCTTGCGGGCTGCCACAATCACGTTTTTCGGGAGCTTCAGCCGTGCGCGCTCCTGAAGCAGCCGGAAGGCTTCGACGCCGCGGCCGGCGCCCGTAGCCAGCTCCCCATCCCATACGAAGTCGCCGGGCATGGCGGCGACCGCTGCTGCCACCTCGGGAAACGAGAGGTTGAACGACTTGCCCTGGCGGCTGACCAGCTCAACCTGCGCGCCGCACTTGCGCACCAGGCACCGGAACCCGTCGTATTTCCATTCGAAAAGCCAGCCCGGGTCCGAGAACGGCCGGGGATGCCGGGATGCATGCATCAACTCATCGGCGCCGAAGGCAATCATGGGACGTCCCTCAGGGAAATGGTCTCGGCCAGCATACCTGCGTGGCACTGAGGCCTGCCGGATGCCGCGCAGGTACCAGCTTTCCGCACCCCTATGACTCAGCCCGGGCGGTCAACCAGAAAAAAAGGCCCGCATGCGCGGGCCTCCGTTCTGCAAATGCCGGGTTTACGGGAACTGTGCTAATCTAGGCGCGACGAAATATCGGTCGCACCGGGATGCACGGTTACTCAATGGTTAAGCGCGATCGCGATGCATAGCGCTCCCGCGCACGCATACACCATCCCCAGCATCCAGTACAAGTTTGCAAGACCCATAGGCCCTCCACACGACGGTTTATGGTTCGAAGGGTTCCGCCTCCGTCCGCCAAGATTCGGGCGGTTCCCTTCCCCTCACACACGACGGCGCAAGAAACCTTGCGCCGTTTTCTTTTGGGCGCCACCTTGGCACCCAAAATCCATCGTACCCACTTCAAGACCCGTGTGCCAGGAATCGCCGAAAACTGCGAATCCCTGCCCGCGAATCCGGTGGCGATCAGGCGTGCCCAGCCGGTACGTTCATGGTGGTTCCGATTATAAGACAGCACAAGACCATCCCCGAGCACGTGTAAAACACGGCGCTCGCGCCGTCGTGCCTAGGCCGCCTCCCTACCGCCCCGCCGCCGCGCACGACCCCGCTCGACTGCGTGGTGTTGTACACGGTCGTCTTCACGTATTCCGCAACGACCGGCGGTGCCACCCGGTCATTGCCTTGAACTCGCCAGACGCCTTGTCCTTGTGCGGTCCGGGGCGGCCGCCCGCCGTGCCGCGCCCCTGCAGCTGGCCGCGGCGCAAGGTTCGTGAGACCGGGGGCTGCCACGCCAGCGGAACTGCTGAAGCCCTGGCAGTACACGAACGGCACGGCAGGGCCGGCACGATGACAAGTTTATTCGCGAGCGCGCCGAGCAAAAGCTGACCGATCAGGACAAGACCGATCGCAGCAACGGGCACGGCCTTCATCTTGCCTCGCTTCTCCGCGACGATGATGGCCGGCACCATCATGACGATCGCACGGCGCATGACCAGCAGATAGATCATCCTGTGGGACGCGACCCGCGTCCACGAGCAGGCGCAGCAGCTCCACGTTGTGCAGCACCTTGGGGAACGGGGAACGCACGTGCACGTGCACGCGCTTGCCGGGCGCGTCGGGCACGACCCAGTTCACCACGCCCACCGCGGGAATCGAAAACGCCACTCACCGCGAACAGTCTGCTCATGCCGCCCGATGAAAAGCGATGGCCACGGCGAACGACATGCCGGTCGCGTCGCCCACCATCGCCATGGCCTTGGTGCGGTGCTCCTCGGTGGTCAGGCCGGCGATGAACGCCTACACGGGCGACGGTACCGCGCCTAAGCCCCGGACCACCGCCCGACGATGATCCACACCATGTCGTGCGCGCCCGCCGCGACGAAGCTGCCGAGCGCGATGCACGACTGTCGTGCGGTGCACGCACGCGGTCACACGTTCAGCCAGGTTTCGACCGTGCTTGTCTTGGCGACTTGGGCGGTGGCCAGCACAACGCGCCGTTTGACGTTCACTGTCAACGCGCCGCTCACGGGATCGCGATCCGCAAACTTGAGCTCGTGTTCCCCGTACTGGCGTGACAGCGTTTCGTATACGGCCAACGCATCGCCCACGGTTTTCCAAATATGCTCCTCCGAAACCTTCCGCGGATAGGCGCCCTTGACGTAGTAGTTTTCGAATCTGAATTTGACCCGGATCCCTTTTTTCGCGATGTCTGCTCGCCGGAGAAAATCAGGAATGAGCACCGTCGTGCATTCCTTACAGGGGCTCCATCGGGCCACAAAGACGACCGTGGCACCCGACGGAATCGACGCCACGTTTCCGTAATGTTCGTCCAGCGCACGCATCAACCGCAGTGCGACGTGGTAACCGTCCTCAAGAACGAAATGCTCAAAGTAGGTGAAATCGAGATGGCCGTCTGGTCGCTTGACCGCGACGGCTGCCGCCATCGCGTCCGCAGCGATCTTCGCCTCCTCCGAAACGATATGGAGGACCCCCGTTGCGTTGGCCGTCAGCTGTCCCATGCAGATCGCCTTCAGTAAATGGTTTCGTTTGTGCTTGTGCGTGCCGAGGCGGGCAATTGCGCGCACGGGGCCCACGAGCCCGGCCGACAGGTCGGGGCAGTGCAACAAGGATGGGTCCGCCCGGCCGCCGATAAATTTGTAGGAGGAATGGCGTTCGGACTACGCCCGATTGGGGGAGCGCGTCGTTGTCGGACGTGAAGCTGGCGACGGCGTTCGGTC
The DNA here is from genome assembly GCF_026343935.1 of Paraburkholderia sp. CNPSo 3076. Taxonomy (NCBI): domain Bacteria; kingdom Pseudomonadati; phylum Pseudomonadota; class Betaproteobacteria; order Burkholderiales; family Burkholderiaceae; genus Paraburkholderia; species Paraburkholderia sp. CNPSo 3076. The sequence continues at coordinate 40,947 of NZ_JAPMAL010000041.1, forward strand.
TCAGGCCTCCCGCTCGTTGGTGCTGCGTTTCCCGAACATCTGGCCCACCTCGCGCATCATGCGTTGCTTTTCGGCCTGGACGTAGATAGACGTGGTCTGCACGGACTGGTGTCCCAGGACTTTCTGAACGACATCGAGGGGAACATCGTTCGCCGCAGCCTGGGTGCCGAAAGTGTGCCGAAAAGCGTGCGGCGACATCCGTTCAAGGCATGCATGCGTCGCAGGTGTCAGACCGTCCAGTTCGGCGAGAAGCCGGCTTCTGAGCCAGTCGACGAGTTCGTTGAGCGTGTCTGCACGGTAGGGTTGTCGCTCGGCGCTGCCATGCTTCGCCTGCGCGGCCCGGGTCTTTGGAATGACAAGCGGCGAGAGGAGGGGGCCGGCGGCCGCGACCGCGTCGAAATCCTCGCCACGATCGAGCCAGTGCGCGCGGATCGCCTCGACCGTCTCGGTGCTGACCGGAACCGTCCGCTCCCGGCTACGCTTGCCGATCACGGTAAGCGCCCACACGTCGGTCCCATCATCGGCCGGGTACGGGCGCAGGGTCTCGCGGCGCGCGCCCGCCGCTTCCTCCCGGCGTAGTCCCGAGTCGCCCAGCAGCAGCATCAGGGCATGGACGATTCGCCATCGCTGATTTTCGGCTGCTGCGCTCTGGCTTCGTACGTGCCGGCGGATGTCCGACCACAGCTGCTCGGGCAGTGCGCGCTCAACCTTGAGCTTCGCTTCCCGCTCGATCGTCACGGGATCCTTGACCATTTTCCAGGGGTTGCCCGCGAGATAACGCGCGTCGACGAGCCAGGTGAAGGCCGCCCGTAGCACCCGCACGGCGTAAGCCTGCGACTCGGGACTGAGACTGTCGCTCGCAAAGGGGCGCCAGCGGCGTGAGGCGCGCGGCGCGCGCGGACCAACGAAAGCCGGGGAGGGCAGCTTCAGGAAATCCTTGAACGCTTCACAGTCGTCGACGAGCAGCGAGCTCAGGGCCTTGCCGCGGATGGTGACCGACCACAGCAGGAAACGCTCGAGCTCCTTGGTATAGACGCGAAGCGTTTTTGGCTGGTCGCGATACAGGTGCAGGTACGCCCGGATGGCCGCGAGATCATTGTGCGCGTGAATATAGGGAAAGGCCGGGCAGCGGTTCAGGCCGCGTGAGCCGTCGAGCGCCTCGCGCACGGCCATGCGCTCGAGCGGCGCGAGCAGCCCGGCCTCACCGCCAACGGCGATGATTTCGGCGTCCGGGGCGACAAGCGGATCGGCCAGCTCGACGTCCGGCTCGACGCGCAGCCCGATCGCGCGTTCGTGCCGGCGCAGCCAGGCGACGATCAGGCGCGCGCGCCCAGGCCCGATGCGAGGCACGGACCGCCACCAGCTGCCCCCGCGCGCGTTGCAATAAGCAACGAGATCGCCAAGCGTGGCGACGCCGCGGCCTTTCAGGTAGCGCGCCACCATCGGGCGGAACCACATGCCGATACCGTGTGCGGCCGCAGGCGTGGCGACCGCGAGCCGGGCGGCTTCCTCGACCATCTTCAGCGACCCGGCGGTCAGACGAGCGCTGCCGTGCTTCTTGATGGAAGCCTTCAGGTGGTCGGCCAGCACCGGCGACCCATGCTCGATTGCCAGATCAACGAGCGTGGCCAGCATGTCACGCAGGTAGCGTTCCATGGCGCCCGGCGTAGCGGCATGCGGATCCTCGTCGGAATCGTAGTAGGTGCGCGCGATGGTCGCCGGGGGCAGACGCTGCACGAACGCGCGCAGGGCGGCGAAGTCCTTTGACGAGAACTGACGTTGCAGGTGCAGCTTTTCAGTCATGGCTTGGGCTCATGAGGCTTGACAATTTATACAACTAACCGCCAGGCGCGCCCGCTCGACGAGAGGCGCCTGGCGGCGCGACGCGAGTTCGGGCAGACCGGGAGGGCCGAGAATCCGCGCGGTCATAGGGGAACGCGCCGGTCAGGGCGCTTCGTCATGCTGGTCTCATAGCGGAACGGGCTCGTAGCGCGGCTCAGCCATCTGTGCGCGCAGCCAGCTATCGTCTTCCAGCGCAGCGGCGAGCCGGGGCGTGACCGATACCCAGTGCACGCCCCGGCACACTTCGCCGCCGTCCCAAGGCCGAAATCGCGCCATCAGGCGCGAACGTGGATCTGGTAAGGGAAGGGCTGCATCGCCGAGGAGGCGGAAGAACTCGCCATCACCGCCCGCGCGGACTATCCGCAGCAGGTAGCCGTTCCAGCGTTGCCTGTTGCTGATCGCGACGTCATGTCCCCGACCGATCGCCTCGAGCACCCGTCGACGCAGCTTGGGTCGTGCTTCGTACACGTTGGTCCGAACCTTTCGCAGGACCGCATCCTTGCCTTGCGTGGCGGCCAGCCACGCGATTGCCGCCGTAGCCCGGTGCATACCGTTTTCGACCATGAACAGGCCGCCGGTCGCCTCCAGCCTCAAAGGAAGATTCGCGTCAACGACAGGCAGGGTCTCTTTGCCGAACTCGGACTCGAAGTAGGACAGGACGTCCTCGCCCCACGTGTGGCCGTGCAGCGCGGCGAGCAGGTCGCGCCAGGTCCTGTCGGGCCATCCGTCGGGAACCCAGTTCTTGTGCCCGACGGCCACGACCGCGCGCAGTGGCACGTCGAGATGCAGCCGGTGAAGTGTCGGGCAGCGAAGAGCGCTTGTCACGGCCACGAGGTTGCGGGCTTCTGCGACGGGCTCATCGAGCGGCACGCCGGCGCCGGCCGCCGCGGTCTTGATCGTGCGCATCACGGCGCTTTCAGGTTTATCGAGGTCGGCTGTCGTGTACGTCATGGTTCGTTTCCCCGAACGAGTGTGGATGATGAGGTATAGCGCGGCGGCAGCGATGCGGATCGAGGCCCAGTTCGTACTCCCGGGAAGGCCTGATTTGGCAGGCATTGAGTCCCCTATCCCCGGATTTTAACCATCAAACGCAACCCTGATAATAACAATTATCAGGGTAGAAGAGGTTCGCAAACATTGTTGAATCGCGGCGGAACGCTTCCCATCCGGCGCCGGCAGGCAGGGCGGGGCAGGGCTCGGTGAGGACCGACGCGCGGCCGCGGATGCCTCCGCTACGAAGGAAGGGAAGTGCAATAGAAAATGGTCTCCCGCATCGCCTTTCTACGCATCTGCCGCAGGCATCACTGTTGGCAGACCGCGCGTCTGCGCGGAGGCCGCCGGTGCGGGGTCTTGGGCCGCACAACGGCGCCCGACTCGCCGCTGCTCTCTACGAGCGGCCAGCGGTAGGCTGACTGACGATTCCCGCGCGAAACCGATGGCTTTTGGCTACGGGAAGAATATTTTAAAAACACTCTACAAATAACGCGCTTCCGACCGATACCTTCTCATGCGCGGACATTCCGACCGCGCGATCACGAAGGAGTGACAAGTCTTGAAGAAAACGCTTATTGCCGTGTCGGCCGTCACGTCGATCCTTGCAGCAGTGCCACCGGTCCAGGCCGCACCCACGACCTGCGTGATCGCAGGCGACTATCAGGGCAAGTACGACGGCCCTGACGATCATGGCATTCTTGCCGTCAGCGTTTCGGCCTCCGACGGCACGCTCGTCGGGAAGGCCCAATCGCAGGTGACGGGCGCCACCTTCGCAGTGGGAGGGGTGGTTAATTCTGACGGCACGCTGACAACAAGCGGCGCGGTATCCAGCGGGGCAAAGTTCAATGGGCGTTTCGTGTCTGGCGTAGCATCGGGACGCTGGAGCCAGTCCGTAGCCTTCAGCGATGGGACGCAGCGCATGCTGACGGGCAATTGGGGCGTGGAGCGCGTGGCGGCAGACGCAGACTGTCAGTGACAGGCGCCGTTGTCGCCTGCCGGAACCTGGCCGTTCAGGTCGAAGCCGGCTGGGTCCGGTTCGTGCCGTTTGACACCGCGGCCGCCTCGCGGGGCTGCGCGAAGCGCGCAGCGATACGCAGTACGCAGGCGTTAGGGGCAGTCGGTGCGAACTTCACGCCTTCACCGTCAGTTTAGTTTTACAGGTGTCGACAAAATGCGTTTGATGTCAAATGACGTTTGGCATCAAAAAATATTGGCATCGAAAGATGGAGCCGATAGAATCGCCAGTGCAGCATAGTTCCCTTTAATCGGCCAAACCATAAGGTTGATGCCATGTCAGAAACGTCGAAAGGCGGAAAGCTCGTCAGTGCACGAGTTCCGCCTCCTCTTCTACAAAGCTACTCAGATCTTTTCGAATCAGTCGGATTGACCGTCCCCGATGGCCTGCGCCTTCAGATTGAGGAGACCGTCGCGGCCCGTAGCTCGCTTGACCTTACGGCCCTGAAAGTCACGTGCGAGTTTGAATGGCTCGAGACGCCGTCCCCGCGCTTCCCGGAGCTTGTCGGTGACCTGCGCGTGTCCGTTGCGTCGATGCCAGGCATCAGCGAGGACGATCTCGCTTGCCTCGTGTTCGCTACGCCTGAGTTCTACACGGATCGGCACGAACGCTTCCGGATCGATTCCTTCCACTACCAGCGTGTCTGCAACGAGCGCATCTGGGTTGAGAGCGCACTAACGAAGCGCAACGTGCTCAGCTTCCGTCTCATCGCAGGGGTTTGGAGGGCGGGGATCTTTTCGTATCCGACGGAGAAGCACCCGTGGGATCGAGAAGCGGCCGAACGCGAAATCCGTGAGGCGGTCGTGTACCGTATCCACAATACTGTCGCGGCCTTTTTGCTGAAGCGCACGCCCGAGAATCGCGTGCTCACGAAAGAAGAGGTCGCGTCGGCGAACGCGATCCTGATGCCGCAGCACCGTGAAAATTCGGCGGCGTGAAGAACTGTTTCGACTGGTTGCCCGCAGTCGTTGATGCGACACTCGTGATGTCGTCATACAAAAAGCGATCTCACACACGATGACCGACCGCTTCGAACTCGTTGCCCTTGGACTGCCTCCCGGTTGCGCGCCTGAAATGCTCCCGCCGCAGGTTGCTCGGTTCATCGGAACCTGCTGGCCTGGAATGAGCAGCAGCCCAGCTGCTGGACCGCGCGCGGCGACTCGCCCTGCGCGGCTGGAGAAGCGAGAGTTCGACCGCGAACGGCGCTACACCCTAGTGTTGGTGGCGGTGGATGTTCGGTCTGAACTTGTGGCACATGTTCGGTGTGTTGTCCGCCGGCGCGGCGCGGCGCGCGAAGGGCGAAGGCGTCGTTGCCGCCGGCGCGGGATACGAGGCAACAGGGACTTTTCTGATAATAGGGACATGACCACACTGGCCTCGAATGTCGGGCGCGGGACAGGAGAGATGGTCGATCGGGTATCGGCGGTGAAGGGTTGACATCGCCTTCACGATGAGAAAATAGGAGCTGACTCAGGGGTATGGGGACGGAGGATGATTCAGTACATAAACGACGCGCTGCTCGACGCGATCTTTCCGCCGGGCGAATCTTCAGAAGGGCAATTGCGCGTTCGCGGTCCCGTTTCGGTTGACGAAGCAGTCGAAGCGAGTGGAATCGACTTTGACGGCGTGCGTCACGTGGTTTTCTTCGCGGATGTCTTAGCCTATTCGGGCAATGATCCTGAACTGGTGCGGGAAACTGCTCATGCATGGAACGGCGGCTTTGTTCCGGCGCCTAATTCTCGCCTGGTGAAATTTCTCCGGGCCGAAGCGGATGCCGAAAGCATGTTCTATCCCGGTGACTGGCCGTTGCCTGATCCGAACATGATCTGGCAGTTCAGCGAGGCCTTGAGTATGGCGCTTTTGGGGCATGCGCTCGCCCATCCGCAAACGTCGCAGTATTTCTACATGCCGCAGACGGGCAAACTGGATGCCCTATATAATAGGTTAGCTAGGAAATTCGAGCGCGGTGAAGCGGGATTGTTCTTTCGCTGCGTGACCCGGCCTGCATCTGACGAAGGAGGTTTTTATGGCTTTGAACGCATCTAGCAAGCTTCGCCCGAAGGTGATAGCCCTGCAGAAGCGGGGCATCGCCCAGATCCTCGAACGCACGGAAGAGGCTGGCGAGAAAGGCGCATTGTCCGGGGTAAAGGCTCGTGAGACGTACCGTGCGACGGTTCGGGTTCGTCCGAAGCGCACGGCCGGGGCGGAGAGTTAGCAGGTTGCTGAAATACCGTTTTGCAGGGTGCTTAGAAGCAGTTTTCAGGGGTGACCTACCCCTTACCGGAGTCGCGCGAGCGGCATGCAGGACTTCCTATGAGGTCGGGAATTTTTTGTGAAGCCCTCCCGGAAGGTATTTCAGCAACCTGTTAGGCCGCTCGCCGCGAGTCATCGCACAACTGAATGACGCCACCCTCGGGTGGCGTTTCCTTTTGTCGCCCGGCGTCGGTGATCCTGGCTGTTGACAACAATACTGAGAGGTCGCCGTGGCTCTGCATCTTCGGATTTTGCTGGACACGAACATCCTGATTCCGCTGGAGGACTCGCTGGTCGTTCTCGAGCCCAATCTGGCGCATGTCGTTCAATTGTGCAATGGGCGGCACCAGCTGGTCTACCATCCGGCTTCGGCGCGCGACATTGAGCGGGACCGTGATCAGGCCCGGCGCGCGCACGCTCGCACGCCTCGATCAATACGTTGAGTTAGCCGAAGGACCACCAGTCCCTGGGAACGACGCGCCTGGGCTTTCGGAAAACGACAAGTGCGACAACGCGATCCTTTTCGCGCTAGAGCGCGAGGCGGCTCACGTACTCGTCACCGAAGACCGGAAGCTGCATGCGAAGGCTGCTGCGCGTGGGCTCGCGAATCGCGTCTATTTCATTCAGACGCTCGAGGACTGGCTCAGCCGTCTCCACGAGCCAGCCGAAGTCGAGCTGCCCGACATTGTGGAGGTCGAGCTGAGCGAGCTCACCCATCAATTGGATGAACCATTCTTTAACAGCCTGCGCGATGGATACGCACCGTTTGATGAATGGTTTCGCAGAAAGGCCCGGGAAGGGCGCCACGCATGGGTGTACCGACATCCCCCAGACAACGAACTTTCGGCGCTGTGCATCTTCGACGTGCAGACGGACGAACCTGTCACGGATGATGGCAGGCGCTTGCCAGGGCGTGCATTAAAACTTTGTACGTTTAAGGTCGGCGAGCGAGTTCGTGGTCGCAAGATCGGCGAACTGTTTCTCAAGATGGCGTTTCGCTATGCGACCGCCAATGCGTGCGAACACATCTTCATCGAGGTGCGCGACGGAGGCGACGTAGAGAGAGGGCATCCCGAGTTGGTGGCATTGCTGACCGACTTCGGATTCGAGCGAATCGGCAATCGCAGCGGTGACTGCGTCTACGTGAAGCGGCACCCCGGAGCGGCACCCGTTGCAGACCCGGCCGCCCGGGGCGCCTTTGAGTACACGCGCCAGTTCTTTCCACACTACCGCGCCGACCTCGAGATCAACAAGTTCATCATTCCGATTGTGCCGCTCTATCATGGGATCCTTTTCCCGGGTCATCCGAACAACGCCGGTCAACGTGCAGACGGCCACGGCGAGCACGTGGGCAACGCGATCAAGCTGGCATATCTCTCCCATTCGCCATCGAGGCAGATCCGACGAGGAGACGTGGTCCTGTTTTACCGCGGGTACGATATGCGCGCGATCACCACGCTCGGGATCGTTGAGCATTTCGAGACGCTTGAGGACGCGGCCGAGATCGCGCGTCTCGTGAGCCGTCGCACGGTCTATACGGACGACCAAATCGAGGAAATGGCAGAGCACCCCGACGGCGTACGGGTCATGCTTTTTCGCACAATCGAACACTTCGAGCGGCCGGTGTCTCGCGCAGATTTGAGAGCGGCTGGCATTCTCGGAAACATTCAATCTACCCGCCATATCGACGATGACACTTTTTCCAGAATCCTCAGAGCCGCAGGGCGGTAGGGCGGCTCTGCTTTCGATCAAGCCACGATTCTGCGACCAGATACTCGCGGGCACCAAGCGCGTGGAGTTTCGACGTAGCTGGCCTCCTGGCGTCGGCGTGATGGTTCTTTATTCATCGTCGCCGGTGCAGCAGCTCGTCGGTGTTGCCTATGTGGACCGCGTCGAAGAGCGGGATACCGAAGGTCTCTGGGCGCTTGCGCAGCAGTACGGTGGAGGCCTGGAGCGCGACGAACTTATCAGCTACTTCCATGGAAAGGTGCAGGCTTATGGCGTGATGATCAGCAGTGTGAAAGTCGCGCGCGAGCCCATCGACCCGAAGGAATTGTTTGCTGATTTCAAACCGCCTCAGTCCTACCAATATCTCTCACCCGAGGAGTTCGCGCGGGTGATGTCTCGCCTATTTCCCGGGGAGTGATCTCGCATGAACGTGTTCGTAGCAGGCATCCACGCAGTCGGTAAATCATATCTTTGCGAACAGGCGGCCTCCGCTGGCGGCTGGCAGCACTCTTCAGCCAGCGCGCTGATCAAGCAGGAGCGCGGTGTTGCCAATTGGTCGGCCGAAAAAAGAGTTGATGATCCTGACAGCAATCAGCGCGCGCTGGTCTCGGCAGTGAATCGAATCAACGGAGAAGGTACTCGTCTGTTGCTCGATGGTCATTTTGTCCTTCGAGGGAAGGATGGGTCGTTTATTGAGCTTCCCGCCGACGTTTTTGAGGCGCTGAATCTATCTTCGGTAGTCCTCATTGAGGCGCCTGTCGCAACGATTGCAGAGCGCCTACGTACTCGCGATGACGTTGCCGTCGATGAAAAGGATATCGAAGCATTTTTGACTCTTGAGAGGAAGCAGGCAGAGAGCGTGTGCACGTCGCTCGGACTGCCGCTCACCATTCTCTGCAGCCCGGACACCGCGGCGTTCGCGAACGTGCTTTCGACACCGGCTTGAAGTCGGAGAGCGGCCGGAGGCGTAGCCGTGTCACGGATCGGCGTAATCGAGCCGGGGATGATCGGCGTAATGAGGCCACGTGGAATGGCCCCGAAACGCGATTTCGAAGGGACTCAAGAATGCGTTTTTTTGCCTGATTTTGCAACTGCGTTTTCGCCGTTTTCGGGCATCGGTTTCGGCTTGCGGAAGCTCTCACCCTCAATGACGACACGGTAGGCTCCATGCCGTAGCCGATCGAGCGTGGCAGCGCCGAGGATGCGGTTGTCGGGGAACGCGTCGCCCCATTCGCTGAAGTCGAGATTCGACGTCAGGATCGTCGCTGCGCGCTCATACCTGGCGGCGATCAGATCGTGGAAGTCTTCGTCGTGAGGTGCACGCAGGGGTTTCAGCGCGAAGTCATCGACGATCAGCACCGGAACGCGCACGAACTGCTGCAACTTGCGTTCATAGAGTTCAGTCGCCCGTGCTGCATGCAGCTTCTTGAGCAATTCGGTTTGCGTGATGAACAGGACATCGCGGCCCTGGCGTGCGGCGCAGTGGCCCAAGGCCTGCGCGAGATGCGACTTGCCGACGCCTGTTTGGCCGACCATCAGCACGCAGACCTTCTCGTCGATATAGCGGCCGGCGGCGAGATCATGGATGTGAGCGCGGTTGAGTTTGGGCACGCGGTCGAAGTCGAAGTTCTCAAGCGTCTTGCCCAGGGAGAAGCCAGCGCGGGCGAGCCGCACGCCGAGCTTCTTCTGCTCTCGCCGCGCGACCTCGTCGTGCAGAAGCGTGGCAAGGAACTCCGTGTAGGCGAGTTGCCCGTCGATGGCTTGACGGTTGCGTTGCTCGAGCGAGTCGAGGATGCCCGAGAGGCGCAACTGCTTGAGGATCGTGTTCAGTTCTGGACTGGGATGCATGGGCGTTCAATGGATCAGAAGGGAATGGAGGTCACGGCCGAAGCGGCCGCCGTTCAGATAGGTGTCGGCAGGCGCCGGCGTCGGCGCTGGTGCGGTGGGCTGGCTGTCCAGCCCCTTGTCGAGGATCGTCTTGACGGTGCGGTACTTGGGGCTGGCGAACACGAGCGCACGCTCGCACGCAGCCTCCAGCTGCGTATTTCGGGGAAGTTGAACGCCCGTTTCGGTGAAGTCGAACAGGCCAGGAGGGAGGTGCTGCGTAGTGCTTAGATTGTACTGCGAGTGTTCGAGATCAGGCTACTTTTTGATCGGGCGCGCTCTTCTTGCGCATCGAATCGCCCTTCAATGCAAGCTTGTGAGCTTGATGGACGAGGCGGTCGAGTATCGCGTCGGCGAGCGTCGGGTCTTGCAGCCAGGCGTGCCAGTGTTCAAGGGGCAGTTGGCTGGTGATGATCGTGGACCGCGTGCCGACGCGATCGTCGAGCACTTCGAGCAGATCGTTGCGCGCGCCCTGATCGACGTCCTGCAGTCCCCAGTCGTCGAGCAACAAGACGTCCATCTTGGCGAGCTGCGCAAGCCGACGCGTGAAGCTGCCGTCGCCGTGGGCGATCTTCAATTCCTCAAACAGCCGGGCGACGCGCACGTACAGCACGGAGAATCCCTGTCGGCAGGCCTGCTGGCCGAAGGCGCAGGCAATCCATGTTTTTCCGGCGCCAGTCGAAGCAGTCACATACTGCCCGTGAACAGCTCGTAGAGCTGGTTCGCATCAACTATCCGTTCCATCCTCGTGCGGGTCAGGAGGTCGAGGTACTTGGCCAATCCAGGCACGGCTCAGAGGACTTCTTTATCGTCCGACAGCCCGACGGCACGAGGACGCATCTTCCACAATGGATGACGCTGCCGACGGCCGGCGACGTTCCCACGCACTTGCCACCGCGGTTGCCATTGCGTTGTTTGCTGGCATTGCGCCGCGAACTCGACTCTGCCTTATCTTCATCGACGACAGCCCTATCACACGGAGGCGTCGATGAAGCCAACCCCGCCACGAGCGCACCCGCTCGTGCAGACCGACCTGTTCGACGCCGTAGCCGCGTCGATGCCACTGGCGAACCTGCAACAGCATCACGACGAACTCGTCGAACTGCTGAGCCAGCTCCTGTGGCAAGTGGCAAGCCAGGCAGACGTTTCGGAACGACCGGAGGATGATGATGAGTAAGATCAGCCCTGATCATTTGGCGCGCGGCGCCTACGTATACGTACGACAGTCCACCGCCGACCAATTGCGCAACAACCCCGAGAGTCGCCGACGGCAATACGCTCTGGCGGATCGGGCGCGCGGACTCGGTTGGACAGAGGTCGTGGTTATCGACGACGATCTCGGCGTGTCCGCCGGAGGCGTCGCACGGCCGGGTTTCGAGCGACTGCTGGCAGCGATCTGCGGCGGACACGTGGGCGCAGTGGTCTCCATCGAAGCGTCGCGTTTGGCGCGCAATGGTCGTGACTGGCACACGCTGCTGGAATTTTGCGCACTAGTGAATAGCGTCATCGTGGACGAGGACGGCGTCTACGATCCGCGCTGCGTCAACGATCGGCTGCTGCTGGGCATGAAGGGCACGATGTCGGAGATGGAGTTATCCTTTCTGCGCCAACGGTCCGTCGAAGCCATCAAGCTCAAGGCTGCGCGAGGTGATCTTCACACGACGGTTGCCATCGGCTACGTGCGCAGCGAGGGAGACCGGATCGAGCCCGACCCCGATCTGCGTATCCGCGAGGCGATCACGACAGTGTTCAGCCGATTGGCCCAGGCTGGGAGCGTGCGCCAGACGCTGCTGTGGTTTCGGCAAGAGCACATGGAACTGCCCGCGGTCGTCTACGAAGAGGGACGGCGCCGCGTGGTCTGGCGGCTGCCGGTCTATAACACGGTGCTCAAGATCCTCACTAATCCCGTCTATGCCGGTGCTTACGCGTTCGGTCGCACCGAAACGCGAGTGCGGATCGAAGCCGGCCGCAAGTGCATCGTGCGCGGCCATCGTCGTCCTCAGGACCATTGGCAGGTCTTGATACAGGACCACCACGAAGGCTATATTGACTGGCATACCTACGAGCACAACCAACGCGTGATCGCCGACAACACCAACATGCGCGGCAATATGGCCCGCGGCGCGCTGCGTCGCGGCGAGGCCTTGCTGGCAGGGTTGCTGCGATGCGCGCACTGCGGGCGCAAGCTGCACGTTGCCTATAGCGGCCGCAACGGGAACACGGCCCGCTACCACTGCAGGGGCGCCGCGATTAACCACGGAATGGAACATGGTTGCATCTCATTCGGCGCTCTACGCGTGGACGAGTCGGTCTCCCGTGAAGTACTGAGCCTGCTACGTCCGCTCGGGGTACAGGCAGCGGTTCGCGCTATTGAACAACGGGCCGACGACGGCCACATAAAGCGGCGACAGCTCGAACTCGCGTTGGAGCAAAGCCGCTTCGAGGCAGCGCGTGCGCAGCGACAGTTCGATGCCGTTGACCCGGGCAATCGACTGGTAGCCGCCGAGCTCGAGCGGCGCTGGAACGAGCGGCTCGCCGAGGTCGCCCGGCGCGAGGCGGGGATCGAGGCATTACAGAGCCACGCTGACTCGAGTCTGACGCCACGGCAGCGTGAAGAACTGATGGCGCTGGGCACGGACTTGCCGCGTGTGTGGTCTCATCCTTCGGCAAGCAACGAAGTGCGCAAGCGCATCTTGCGCTGCGTTCTCAAGGAGATTGTGGCACGCGTGGTCGAGACGCATATTGAACTTGTCATTCATTGGCAGGGCGGCGACCATACCGAATTGAGCGTGATGAAGAACCGCAACGGACAGCACCGCTGGGCCACCGATATCGAGGTCAAGACTCTGATCACGCAACTCGCACGCCAGCTAAATGACGCTTACATCGCCTCGCTGCTGAACCGTCTCGGCCATCGGACTGGCAAGGGGCATACCTGGACAGAGATGCGGGTACGCTCGTTCCGAAGCGACCACCACATTGCGGTCTACCGAAGCGGCGAGCGCGAAACGCGCGGCGAACTGACGCTGGAGCAAGCTGCTGAAGCTCTCGGCACGAGCAAGATGACAGTACTGCGCATGATTAGCGCCGGCACACTAGCGGCCAAACAGGCCTGCAAGGGAGCACCTTGGATCATCAAGGCCGTCGATGTACACCGTCCCGAGGTCTGCGCATTGGTCCCAACCCGTAGCGCGGGTCCGCTACCAGAGGATCCGCAGCAAATTCCCCTTGAACTTCAATAACGTGGCGAGGTGAGCATTATGTCGCGTGCTCGGTTGGCCCCGTCAGGATGAGGTTCTGTGCATTGCGGATCCAGTCACAGCTGGCGAGCGTGGCGACGACACTCTTGTCGAGGCCTCGGCTCTGCCGGTACTCGATGTCCTCAACGCAGGCCTGGGGATTCTTGAGCTTCGCAGACTTGAGCAATCGCTCAAGCCGCCGCGTATCGCGCCAGGCGATTTCACGATCCACGACCATGCCGAAGCGTTCATCGAACGACAGGCTCGTGCTGGCAGTCAGCGCCGCCTGTTCCTCGAACGCGCGAGCCATGCCGTCCAGCTTGAGGGCCTTGAGCTGGGAGAGGGTTTGCTGCATCAACATCGTGACCTCCTGAGGTCAGTGGTAATACTTGGGCCCTCGCACATTCTCGTGCAGGGGCGACTGCCATTCGATGGCCCCGCTTTGTGGCAGCGGCTGCTTGTCGGAGCCAGTTTGCAGGATGGTTCGCACGGACCGCTGGGTCGGCGCGCCAATCACGAGTGCTCGCTGGCACGCCGCTTCCAGTCGCTCCTTGCCGTACTTGCGCGAGAGCGACAGCAGACCCAGGCACGCGCGGTATCCCATTTCCGGATGCGGACGGTTCGTCAGCAAATGCCTGACGATCGCCTCGGCGCTGACGCCGATTGATGCGCCCCAGTTCAGCAACCGGCTCGGGGTCCATTCCATGTGGGCGCGGTAAGCCGCAGGCATATGCTCGGCTACGGTGGTGTACTTCCCCTTGAGCCGACTGCGAGCGTGGGCGGCGACGCGCTTGCCGCCGTGCAGGACTTCCACACCGTAACGCGTTACGCGCGCGTGCACTTCCTGACGCACAAGACTGTGCGGTGCGCTGTAGTAGTGACCGTCGACCTCGATGTGCGCGTCAATGTTGACGCGGCACTTCTGGAAGGTGGCGATTTCGTAGCGACGCGTCGGCAGCGGGCGCAGCGCCGGTTTGTCGAGCCGCTCGAACCACTCGCGTCGAGTGCCATCGAGCTTCTTGAACGGCCGAGTATTCAGATCGTTGATCAGCCCGGCGATCGCCTTATTCAGTTCGACCAGACTGTAGAACCGGTAATTCCGGAGGCGGGCGAGAATCCATCGTTCGACGATCTGTACGCCGACCTCGACCTTCGCCTTATCCTTCGGCTTGCGCGGGCGCGCGGGCAGCATCGCGGTACCGTAATGGCTCACGAAGTCCTGCGTGGTCAGGCCGAGCGTGGGTTCGTAGCGGTCGGCGTTCGAGATCAGTGCCTTCGGGTTGTCGGGCACAAGCAACCTTGGCACGCCGCCATAGAACTCCATCGCGTCAATGAGGCCGCCGATCCAGTCGGGTGTCGCTTCCGAGCGCGTGGCGCACGCATACGTGTAATTCGATGCGCCGAGCACGGCGACGAAGATGTGCGCCTTGAACGCAATGCCGCCGGTGCGATCGAGAATCGGCACCGTTTGCCCGGCGTAGTCGGCGAACAACTTCTCGCCGGCGTAATGTTGCTGGGGCATCGACCGCTTCAACGTCCGGGCCCAGTCCTTGTATCGCTGACAGAACTGCGTGTAGCGCAAGGTCCGCTGGCCAGGATTCGCGGCGACGTACTCTTCCCACAGCAACTGCAACGTCACGCCTTTGCGGCGCAATTCCCGATGGATCCAGGCGCAGTCTGGCTCCATGCGCTTGCCTGCGGCCGTCGTCGGAACGGCGCCATTGACGAGCAACTGCTCCAGCTCTGCCTCGGACAGCGGCTCGATCTTCGCCCAGTCCAGGCCGGCCGAAGCGGCAAGCTGCAAATATTGGGTAATGGTACCGAGCCCGACGCCAAGCGCGCCGCTCACCTGCCGGTGAGACAGATTACAGGTCCATTTCAGGCGAAGCACATCTTTTATTTTGCGCATGGTCGTCCGGTGAGCCGGCATCGTCGGGTTCTCCCAAAAGGAGCCACCTTAACCGCCGGCCGATTGAGCCATCCGCAGTACCGCCAACCGAAAGCGCGCCTTTCGTTTCGGTCCACCGAACACGTATTTCGGCGGAGTGAACAGCCGTTTCGGCGGGCTGAACACCGATTTCGGGAAGATGAACACGCGTTTCGGAGCGCCGAACACCGATTCCGGAATTCCCCGGAACCGTTCGACTTCAAGCGAAACGGCTGTTCACCTTCCTCCGGAAACCCTGTTCGACTTCAACCGAAATCCGTGTTCAGCTTCGCCGAAATACGCACTCCAGCCGTTGATCGCCGACCTTCTCGCGAAGCCTCACGACGCCCTGCGCGCCGCGCAGGTTGATGAGCACCTTGTCGTTGAACATCGCGAGAACGAGCGCGTGGCAGGCTGGTCCGATATCCTTTGCCCGCGCCAGGCACCACTGGGGATCGTGTTCGAGCCACGCTTGCGCTTCAGGCGGCTGGTGGTCACGTACCGTGTGGCGATCGCCGGGCTTGCGCAGGCGCGGATGCGTCGCGACGAGCTCATGGCGGTGGAACACCTGCACGACCGTGTCGGTCGCCTTCAGCCACAGCTGCTTGCCGACGAGCGTGAACGGCACCGAATACAGCGCCTTCCTGTAGACGACGTGCCCGTTGGTATGCACCTTGACCTCGCACCATACGGCCAGCACTGGCGGCACATCGGGCAGTCTGGCGAGCAGCGGCTTCTCGATGGCGAAACGTGCAAGCGGCTGCTCGCGCGTCGTGCCGTGCTCGCGCGTGCCGGCCTGCTGCATCACCCAGTCGCGCAATTGACGGTTGGCGTCGGCGAGATCGCGGAATTCGCGCAGCGGCACGAAGGATCGTTTGATGTATTTGACTCCGGCCTCAACGACGCCCTTCTTCGCAGGATCGTGTGGGGGGCAGGCGTCGATCCGGAAGCCATACCCCTCGGCCAGCGCGGCGTAGGAGCGCTGTACCTCGGGGTCGTACATGCACGCCTTTGTGATCGCGCACTTGGCGTTGTCGATGATCACGCGTTCGACGCGGCCACCGAACCATTCGAAGGCGCGCCGGTGGCAGGCCAGCCATGTCTCGACCGTTTGATCCAGCACGAGCTCTGCATACTGGTGCCGCGACCAGCACAGGGTCATGACGAAGAACCATGTCTTGAGCGGAGCCCCGGACTCATGCATGAGCACCGGACCGGCACCGAAGTCGACCTGTGCGGCCTCGGCTGGTGCGAACTCCAGGATCGTCGTCGCTCTCGCGCCGCGCTCGGCCTTCAGGTGCAGCAGGAAGCGCCGCACTGCCGAATAGCTGCCCGTATAGCCGTGGTTGCGCTGAAGCGCGTTGAAGATCGTCGTGCCCTGCGCGTCGGCGTTAAACCAGCCACGCACCAGATCGCGAAACGGTTCAATCGTGGAGACGCAGCTACGCGGCAGCTTCGGATTACGTCCGAAGATCGCTGCCAGTTCGGCGTCGTCCGGCAAGGGCCGACCGGGATCGAGCCAGCCCCGAGCGAGCGCGACCTGCCTGACGGTCTTCAGCTTCCCACGCCCCATCAGGCGTGCGCTGGCAATGTCGCGGTCGGAATCGCCCTGACGCATGCGCGCCAGAACCTGTCGATACTCAAACACTTCGAACCTTAGGTAAAGATTGACCTAAGGTTTGTTAGGCATGCATATAAATTAGGTTCGCTGTCGACGCGACGGGCTCTCCCCACATGCGCATTCAACTGTAAAAGGCGCAATGCGGTAATTGTTGAAGCTCACCTAATTTCCGTGTTCTCATATCGAGGCTTACATCGTGTTCGAGGAGGACATCATGTCTGCAAGCAAATTGGCGGCGCACTCAGCGCGCTGCAGCACAGCTGTCGGGAGCCCCATAGACACCATCGTTTCCAGGTACGTGGATTACCTGCGTGCCCGACGATATGCGTCGGATACGATCCAACGCTATCTGGCCTCCTTGCGCCACTTCGCCCGTCGGCTGGACAAGCGGTTGACCCTTGACGACATTGATGATGCTCTCGTGATGGAGTTTGTCGATGTTCATTTGCCGCATTGCCGATGTCCGCGACCGTGCATGCGCCATGTCAACACGGTACGCGCAGCTCTCCGCCATCTCCTGTCCGTTCTAAAGGACGAAGGGTTGAGCAACGCTGGTCGCGCTCAATTGCATACGCCGGTCGATATCGAACTGGAGCTGTTCAGGCACTACCTGGTCGATAGTTGCGGTTACGCGCAGACCACTTGTTGTAACCGTCTTTGGCATATTCGCAACTTTCTCGACTCCGTCTTCGGTCAGGAGGCTGTGACCGCCGATCAGCTAACTTCAACAGATATTGAGAACTTCACCGCGCGCTATTTCAAAGGGCGGAGTCACGCGACACGTCTTACCTACTGTGTTGATCTCGCAAGTTATCTGCGCTTTCGAGGCCTGCACGGGGATGACACTCGCGCGCTCCTGGCTGCGATCCCGAAGATGGCGCCACCGATGCCGGCACGTCTGCCGATTGCAATGACGAACAGGGAGTTGGACCTCTTTTTCGCAGCGTTCGATTTGACCAGCCCGATTGGCATGCGCGATTTCGCAATTTCACGGTGCCTGGCCGATCTGGCGCTACGTCGCATGGAAGTCGTACGTCTGCAGTTGGGTTCATTCGATTGGCAGAATGGCACGGTGACGCTAACTCATACCAAGGGCGGACGAGAACGCAAGCTACCGCTGCCGGTACAAACGGCCAAAGCACTTATCCGCTATTTAAGGTACGGACGGCCCGATACAAGTAGTCGTGCCGTCTTTGTCCGGCAAATCGCGCCGTACGACAAGCCCATCAGCGCAGTTGCCATCAATGACCTTATCAGAAGTGCCTTTGTACGTGCTGGGCTCGACGAACGATTTCGTGGCGTCCACGCGTTGCGACGCACCGCAGCAACACGCCTAGTCCACTGCGTCATTGAATTGGCACCGGTCGAACCCGGCGCGATGGATCGTCATACTTCCACTTGATCGGCTTCGGGCTTTTGTTGTGCTCGCTGATATAGCGCATCAGTTTGCGATCCAGATCCTTCACCGAAGTGAAGATGCCGCGAGCGATCACATCGCGCTGGATGCGCGAGAACCAGTTCTCCACCTGGTTCAGCCACGACGAGTAGGTCGGCGTGAAGTGCAGGCGCACGTTGCGATGCGCGTCGAGGAAGTCGGCGACCCGCTGCGTCTTGTGGCTACTGACGTTGTCGCAGATCACATGGATTTTCCTGCGTTTTGGCTGGCTGGCGACAACATCGGTCAGGAAGGCCACGAACTGTTCGCTGGTGTGGCGCGCGGCCGTCTTGCCCAACACTTCGCCGGTGGCGGTGTTAAACGCCGCGAACAGGCTGAGCGTGCCATTGCGCTTGTACTCGAAGCCATGACTCTCGGCGCGCCCGCGCGACAGCGGCAGCATCCGGTCCTTGCGATCGAGTGCCTGGATCGCGGTTTTTTCGTCAACGCAGAACACCGCTGCGTGCGCCGGCGGATTCAGGTACAGCCCAATCACGTCCGCCGCCTTGGCCTCGAAGTCCGGGTCGTTGGAGACCATGTGCCGCTCCAGCTGCTGCGGCTTGATGCCGTGCTTGCGCCAGATACGCTGCACTGTCGAGACCGACACGTCGCCGAGTTCTGCCGCGAGCTTGTAGCTGCTCCAGTGTGTCGAGCCGTCGGCGGGTTTGTGCTTGAGGGTACGGTTGAGCACCCGCGCTTCCAGTCTGGCCGGCGGCTGCGTGGGCGCGCGCCCGGGATGCCGGGCGTACATGCCGGCCAACCGCTCGCTGAGGAAGCGCCCCGACCAGCGCGAGATGAAGCGCGAGTCACAGCAAAGTATGCGCATGATGCTGTCGCGCGATTCGCCGTCCTCGAGCATCAGGATCAACTTTGCGCGTCGCACGTCCGCTGCGCGTACCGTCCGGCTGCGCGCAGCAGACAGAAGTTGTTCGCGTTCGGTATCCGTCAGATTCATTTTTCCCATGACCGATATCTGAGCACAGATGGGGTGCCAATTCAATGACGCAATGGACTAGTTCAAGGTGGGGCATCATTAAAAGAAGTTGCTGACGTTCTGGGGCATAGGCATCTCAATACGACGACGCTTTACACCCGGGTCGATCTTGATCGTCTGCGCAAGGTAGCGCAACCATGGCCGGAGCATCGGCCATGAATGCTCCCCGACCTTGGACCGAGCGCATCGAAGACTACCTTGCATATCGGCGCAACGCTGGATTTAACATCGTGGGCGATTCGGCCTGTGGCGCGACAATCTGGATGAGAGACCCGTTGCCTCACGGGAAGATGTTACTCCAGCCTAATTGTCGTTTTCCGATTGTTTTGCGATGAAGGCTGGCGCTGCGTAGCGGCTCCAGCCTTCATCGCATCGACGTCGCCCAGTATCCGGGTGACCAGTTCTCGTGCACGGTTCGATCTCCATGCTTTCACACGGCGCTGCAGAGTGCGTAGCTGGGCGCTGGAATACATCGCGGGTGCCAGCGCGACGAGGCGCTCGTGAAGTTTCCTTGCTGTAATGCCGGGCTCGGATTCGAGCCATTGCTGGATCGTCGGCCACGTGTGCTCGAATGGATCTTGCCGGCTGCGCCACGTGTGGGGCACGCCGGCCTTTCGCTGGTGGGTTGGTCTCACCTCGCCGTCCTGCCACGCTGTTCCGAGGCTGACCAGGAATTCCGCCAGGGCAACGCGGTCAGGTGTCTCTGTCTCGGCCGGTGGGGTGCCGCATTCACTGCAGGTCGCAACGTGCTGCTGTGCTTCACGCATCCGGGACAACAGATCCAGCGGGTCGAGCGCCCTGAATCGAGTTCGGAGTTTGCGTTTGGTTGCCTCCGGCACTGAGGCCGATCGCAGGACGCGCTCGAGCGGCGTCAAGGGTGATTCATAGTGCTTCGTCACCTTCGCGCCGTGACGTGTCTTGGATTTCAGCTTGAACGACGGCTGGAAGAAGTTGATGTAGAGCCGCGAAACCTGGTAAAGGGAGGCAAGGATTTCCGTGGCCCCCAGACCTTGCAGCCTTCCGTAGCCGACCAGGCGGCGAACGATAGCGCCATTCTTCTGCTCGACCCACGCCTGGTCGTTCTTCTTGTATGCACGCGACCGCGTAAGCTCGATACCCGTCGCTTTGCAGAAGTCGAACACCGTCTCGTTCATGAAGGCGCTATCGTTGTCGCAATCCAGACCGCGCAGCGGAAACGGCAACGCACGGCGGACTTGCTCGATATGCTCCAGAACGAATGCGCCGCTGCGAAACGGCATGGCCAGGCATTCGGTCCATCCGGTCGCGATATCCGTCATCACAAGCGTGTGCACGAGCTCGCTGGCGACCTTGCCGCCACCACAATGCTGCACGAAATCGATCTCGAAATAACCGGGCAGCGGATCGTTCCAGTCCGAGAAGGTCCGGATCGGCACGGCACGGCGGATAGCACTGCCGACTCCGCTGGCGCGTCGGTGTTGGCCACCGAAAGCCTGCTCGCGCACGTCATGCAGCAGTCGGTCAATGGTGGCGGCGCTGATCTGCTTGAGTCGCTGGTGTACGTCCTTCGATAGTGACAGGTGGCCATGCCTTGTCATCGACGCGATTAGGGTCGGGATCAGCGCTTTCAGCCGCTTGCCGCAGATCCGGTCAGCGGCCTCCCAAAGGGTGATCAGCGCGGCGCGCACCTCATCGTCATAGCGCCTCTGTGGGCCGGTCTTTACCTTTGGCGGCCGCAACTCCCGGCACAACACACGGATCGCGTGCTTCCGATGGTAACTCGTCAACTCAACGAATTCGTCCAGTATCTGGCGTTTCTCATTCCGGTCAGAACGGCGATACCGCTCGCCGACTGCTTCAGTCAATTCCTGTCGTGTTGTCATGCTGAGCCGCCTTGTCATAAGTCGCTCCCGCCTGCATTCTGACGGGTAGCAAGTTACATGAGGCAACGACCCTCGCCTGGTAACAAAAAACCTGAGTCAATGCGGAGACGCGCGACAATCAGCTTGAGAATGTCGCGGCAGGAATGATGATGCCGATGTTGATTGACGCTGGCAAGCGTTTACTGATTGACGCGCGGTTTTGATTGACTCTGGCGAGCGGGTGTCGCGCGACAATCAAGATGATGACTTCAGTCGTTGAGGATTACTGTGTAAGGCGTGACGTTGCGGGTAGTCTGGCCGCGCGACAATCAGGATAAGAATGGAGTGGCGTGGGTAATGACGCCGGTATTGATTGACGCCGGCGAGCTTGGCCTGCCAGCCGCGCGTCAATCTGGATGAGAACAGCGCGTCAGTCGGTGAGGTCGATGCCGTTACGCGTGACGATGGCTTTGAGCACGCCCTGTCCCGTCATAGCTGATCCTCCTGGTTCGGCGGCACGCCGACATTCTTTGGTGTCGCGCGACTGGCCGGGCGCCCCGGACCCTGCTGCTTGCGCTCCATGGCGGTACGGCGACGGTAGCTTTCGACGTTCAGCTCGAAGATCGTCGAGTGATGGACCAGCCGGTCGACGGCGGCCACCGTCATGGCCCGATCAGGGAAGACCTTGTCCCATTCACCGAACGGCTGGTTGGCCGTTATGCAAAGAGAACGGTGCTCATACCGGGCGCTGATGAGCTCGAACAGGACCGACGTCTCCGCCTGATCCTTGCTGACATATGCGAAATCGTCCAGGATGACTAAATCGAATCGATCCAGCCGGTTGATGGCGGACTCCAGTGCGAGCTCGCGGCGCGCGACCTGCAACCGCTGCACGAGGTCGGTGGTACGCGCGAACAGAACCTTCCAGCCCTTCTCCAGCAGGCTCAGTCCAATGGCCGACGACAAGTGCGATTTGCCTCCTCCGCTCGGCCCCAGAAGAATCAGGTTGGTGCCGTTACGCAACCAGCCGTCGCCAGCGCAAAGCGCCGAGATGTGCGCGCGGGACACCATCGGCACCGCGTCGAAATCGAAGTTCTCCAGCGTCTTGCCCGGCAGCAGCTTTGCCTCCTTGAGGTGACGTTCGACTCGGCGTCGATCGCGCTCGGCGATCTCGTGGTCAGCCAGCGCCATCAGCAGGCGTGCTGCCGGCCAGCCTTCCGCGTCGGATCGTTCGGCAAAGCTGGACCAGATCTGCTTGATGGCGGGCAGCCGCAAGTCGTTGAGCAGCAGCGACAGGCGGGTGGCGTCGATGTCGAGACTCATGCTGCCACCTCCGTTGCCATGTCAAGCAGGGCTTCGTAGTCGCTCAGCGCGGCGAGCTGGATGTTCACCTCCGGCATGCTGCTCGTCGGCTTCGCTTCGAAGCGCGAACACAGTGCGTCGAGATCGGGTAACTGTCCATCGTCCAGGCACTGCTGCAGCGCCTTGGCCAGTTGGGCTTCGCAGTTGTGCTCGTGGGCCAGGCTGAGCAGTTCAACCATAGTCCTGCATGCCTGGCGCTCCGGGAGCTGTTCGAGCAGGCGATCGAAGCTCAGGCGATAGGCCTCGCGCGGAAAGACCTGATCGCGGTAGACCAGGTTGAGGAGCGCCATGGGCTTGCGGCGCAGCGCGTGGATGACGTGCCGGTAGTTGATGACGTGGCCGTGCTTGCCATTGGGACCCGCGCGGCCGCGCTGCAGTGTCATCAGGGCCGTGCCGCCCAGGTACAGTTCCAGCCGGTCGTCATACAGCCGTACGCGCAGGTGATGGCCGATCAGCCGTGACGGGACGGTATAAAACACCTTGCGCAGGACGAAGCCGCAGGTGGTCGTGACGTACACGCGCGTTTCCTCGTAGTCGCACGTACGCTGGACCGGAAGCGGCTGAAGCAGTGTGCGCTCGGCCTCGATGCGTTTGCCATTACGCGCGTTGATTCGACCGACGATCTCGTCGATGAAGCGGCGATAGGAACCGAGATCGTTGAAGTCGTGACTGCCGCGCAGAAGCAATGCATCACGCACTGCGCTCTTGAGGTGGCCATGAGGGCTCTCGATGGAACCGTTCTCGTGATTATGGCCTCGAGGCCATAATGCAGAGGTTTTTTTGGTTAGCGATCGCGGCCGCAGACGCCTGAACAGGCTAAGCGAGGCCAATCCGAGATCGGTAATCAAAAAAACGTTTGTGCTAAACCGCTCCACGGGCGGTGGCGGCTATGGGCATTGAATGAACGACTCGGTGGTTCGCGATACTCGGGGCGTGACTATCGCTCCGAGGTTCAGGGCGAGCGAGTGCGGGATGCACAGTGAGCGCGGCAGCAATGCGAGCTTCAGTGGGCGGGTAAGCCGAAGTTTCGGAGCATTGTGCTGCG
>NZ_JAPMAL010000042.1:0-63350 GCF_026343935.1 Paraburkholderia sp. CNPSo 3076
GGTCTTCGCGATCTGCTGCGACTCGCCGCGGTTGCGGATCTGCACGCCCACGAAGATGTGCGCGCGCTCGGCGTCGTCGATGCGGTAGTTGAACTCGGTCACGCTGCGCGTGCCGACCAGCTCGCAGAAGCGCTTGAAGCTGCCGCGCTCCTCGGGGATCGTCACCGCGAACACCGCTTCGCGCGCCTCGCCCACCTCGGCGCGCTCGGCCACGAAGCGCATGCGGTCGAAGTTCATGTTCGCGCCCGAGGTGATCGCCACCAGCGTCTGGCCTTCGATGCCCTCGCGCTCCGCGTACTGCTTCGCGCCCGCCACGGCCAGTGCGCCTGCGGGTTCGAGCACGCTGCGCGTGTCCTGGAAGACGTCCTTGATCGCGGCGCACAGCGCGTCGGAATCGACGGTGAGCACTTCGTCGAGATAGTGCTGGCACAGGCGGAAGGTTTCCTCGCCCACGAGCTTCACGGCCGTGCCGTCCGAGAACAGGCCGACTTCGGCGAGTTCCACGCGCTGGCCCGCCTGGATTGACTGCGCCATCGCGCAGGAATCATCGGTCTGCACGCCGATCACCTTGATCTCGGGGCGCACGGCCTTTACGTACGCCGCCACACCCGCAGCCAGCCCGCCGCCGCCGATCGGCACGAAGATCGCGTGAATCGGGGCCTGATGCTGGCTCAGCACTTCCATCGCGACGGTGCCCTGGCCGGCGATCACGTAGGGATCGTCGAACGGGTGCACGAAGGTCAGGCCGCGTTCTTCCTGCAAGCGCACGGCGTGGGCGTAGGCGTCGCTGTACGACTCGCCGGCCTGCACGACCTCGACGGTCGCGCCGCCGTGGGCGCGCACGGCATCGACCTTCACCTGCGGGGTGGTCACCGGCACGCAGATCACGGCCTTCACGCCGAGCTTCGCCGCCGAAAGCGCCACGCCCTGCGCGTGATTGCCCGCCGAGGCGGTGATCACGCCGCGCTCGAGTTGCGCAGGCGAGAGATGCGCCATCTTGTTGTACGCGCCGCGCAGCTTGAAGGAGAACACCGGCTGGTTGTCCTCGCGCTTGAGGAACACGGCGTTGCGCAGGCGCGCCGAGAGGTTCGGGGCGCGCTCGAGTTCGGTCTCGCGGGCGGCGTCGTACACCCGTGCCGTGAGAATCTTCCGGAGATAGTCGTTTTCGTCGCGTCGAGACTGAGCGGAATCAGTGGCTTCGGCGACTTCGGTGGCTTCGTTTGCTTCGGTGGGGCGGCTTTGATGCACCTGCATGACGGCTCCTGTACTCACTTTCGTTTTGGCCAGGAGGCGGAAACAAAAAACCCGCCTCTTGGGGCGGGTTGTTGTCACTGCTGCCAGACGTACGCTAACCCACCATTCGTTGAATGGTGCTAATAATCAGCGCAATCGTGAAAAGGCGGCAGTTCATCTCACAAAGCATGACCTAGGGGGCGGGCGTTGTCAATTGCTCACAGCCTTGTTGCTTGTAATGCATTACAAACTACGTATTATTTGCTACGTTTTTCGCTTGTCGTGGATATCTCCATGGCTCGCAATGCAAAAAACGCAATTTAACTCTGCCTCAACTAACATGTTTCGTGAAACATTCTAGAAAATTGGATCTAACCCATTGAATCTAAATGATTATGCCTGATCCGGTATTTTTTCTCGGCTGTTTCACGGATTCGACCCCGGCGGTGGCTCGCGTACGGCTCACATCGCCACTACAACAAAAAAAGGGCGTCTGACGACGCCCTCCCCTGCTGAGGTTGGCCGATGCTCGCGACCCTCAGGTCGTCGTCCCGGTCGTATCCATTTCCGAAGCCCACTGCTCGATGACCGCCTTGACGCGCTCGGCCAGACGTTGCTGATCCGAAGGCGCGATGCCCTTGAGGCTCAACTCCGCGCGCCCGTCGCCGAACAGCTTCAGTTCGCCCAGTGCGACGCCGTCCGGTCGGTTGAACTGGACGCGGGACTGATAGTGCGTCCGGCGCGGCCCGACGCTGCGCGCGCCCGCTTCAGCCGAGGCCGCCGCCTCGAGCTTGCGCACACTCGCCTTCCCATCGATCACCTGCTGAAGCCAATGCTCGGCGACCGTTGCGCCCGCCCGGTCGAAGATCAGCTTGATGTTGTAGGCATGTCCGAGTCCGACATCCTTGCGATTCTGCGCCATCCTCTGCAGCAGATAAGGCGGCAGCGACGTGAGCGCAATCACCTTGCTGATGTGCTTCGGATCTTCGCCGACGGCCACGCCCAACTCGACCTGGTCCACGTAGACGCGATCGTCGAGCAGTTTCTTCCACGCGAGCGCATCGTCGAATACCGTCTGTTCCTCGCGTTCCTTGTTGGCGTGATAGGCGCGCAGGTACAGGTTCTGGTTATCGAGACCCTCGCGGACATCGGCGTCGATGAATTTATCGCCGCGCGAACGCGCAGCGCGAATACGCCGCTCGCCGTCGACGATCACATATTGGCCGGGAAACGCCGCGAGTTTCGTGACCAGGATCGGCGTGATCTGCCCTTGCGTCGCAAAGCTTTCGGCCAGCTCGTCGATCGTCTCGGCGCTGTAGAACGCGCGCGGGTTGTACGGATTGGAGACGACATCTTCGACCGAAATCTTCCGGACCGCATGCAGCGAAAGCGGTGCCTCGATGACTTCGGCAGGCTGAGCCGCCGGCGTGTCTGTGTCTACGGCGTTGGGTGCGCCCGCGTCGCGCTGCGCGATATTGACGACATCGGCTTCGGCGAGACGCTCGCCAGCCGAAACGCGCTCGGCAGCCATGCCCGCGCGGACCTTGCTGGTGAAATTCAGCTTAGCGGCCATCGACCACCTCTTCTTCTTCCTGAACCAGCGCGATGATCTCGTTGTAGACGGCGCTGATCTCGTCCTTCGCGACTTTCGCCCCGCGCACGCCGCGCACATCGAAGACGGTGCGGCCGAGCGCTGCCGTCTGCCGATAGAGTTCGCGCTGTTTGATGGTTGCCGCAAATACGCGGACATTGCTCTCGGCGAGGATGGCGCTCATCTGCGTGTGCAGCAGCGTCTTCGAATTAGATTTATTCAGCAAAATTGCGAATTTTCCGGCCGGATTGGCAACGCGGGTTCGCTCGACCAACTCCATCATCCCTTCGCTACTCCAGATGTCGATCGGCGACGCATCTGTCGGAATGACGGTGGCGTCGGCTACGGCAAGCACTCGCGCGGTAGTCAGGTCGTTGATATTGGGCGGGCAGTCGACAATAACGACGTCGTAGTCGTTTGCCAGCGCGGCGATCTCCGGCCCAATCATCTTCTCCAGCTTGTGAATGCTGCCGACGCGGAACGGCAGGGGCGTTTCGGGACCGGCCGCTGCACACCAACTCATGCAAGATTGCTGACCATCGGCATCGGCGACATAGACCTTATAGCCTTCAGCCTGAAATGCCCCAGCCAAATTCATGCTGGTGGTGGTTTTGCCAACCCCACCTTTTTGGTTCGCTACGGCTATCACGAGACCCATTCGTTTCTCCATGCAATTGTTCAACAGCGGACGAGCCTTCCAGGCGCACTCTCCACGTGGAGACTCCAGCAAGTCATTCGAGAGTCTAATGGCAACTTAAAGTAAATTCTAGGATTTCTGTCTCAGACGTTGTCAGTTCACAACCAATTGGCCGAACGGATAAGGATTGGACCCAACACAGAAGGTTGGCGAACGGGCGCAATGACTGGATTGCGATGTTTCAACGACCGTGGAAAACCGATCTCCACGTGGAGATCGCAGAATTGAAGATGTGGGCTCGCCTGCTCGCAGGTCGATGAGACGCAGTATCTTTGCACAGCCGTGTAATGCGCTTGTGACGATGGGAGAAGGATCGAGTTAGGCGAAAGCACTGGAGCAGTATGCCGCTGCCGAGGGCGTTGAGGAGCCTCGAGCAAATCTCCACGTGGAGATTCATCGACTTGACCTTGAGCAGTCTAGTGCAGTGAGCGAGATGGGGATGAACTAGAAACGATTCGGCCTGTGTGTGCAACTATTGAATCTCCACGTGGAGATTCATCAACCCACATTCGGGATGGTTACTGATGCGTGAGCAGGTGCTATCCAGGATGGCAGGATGGGTTGTGACAGCAAGCGGGTACTGACCATCACCGGCATGTCGCCGAACGCGCACATTCTTGATCGCTTGAAGCAGTGACTCTCCACGTGGCGATCAACGCGAACAGCACGAACTAACCAAGCGGCATCAGCAGTCGCAGCAAGCCGAGACAAAGCACAAACATCACTCCGCAGCACTCAGGCAGTCGAACCCTGGCGCACCACGAAACAAACCAGCTCCTCTAACGCGCAGAAACTCCGAAATATATATTTAGCTCCGATTTCTACGTTGTCATATTTAGCCAATTATTCTTGCTCGCGACCCGCGTGTACTCACAGCGAATCGCGCAAAAAAAACGGCGGCCAAAGCCGCCGTCCTGTTTCTTCGATAACCTTCACTCGTCCCGCGCTTTCAACGCAAAATCGATTTCCGCCGCCTGCAGGCCTTCGCCCCCAGCCGGCGCCTGTTGTCCGCTCAGCAGGAATTCAAGCAGGTCGGCAGCCGTCGGTTGGCCCCAGGTGTCCAGCACCACCCAACGGAAGAAGTTCGTCGATGCCATCTTGCTTGGCACCTTCGCCGTCGAGACCTTGAGCTTGTCCATGCCGACCGTCTCGTTGTAGCGCTTGATCAGCGCAGTCTGGTCGTCGTACTCGAGCTCATTGAAGTAGGCGCGCGCCTCGTTGATCTTCGCGGCGATATAGCGGTCCTTCACCTGATCCTGACTTTCGCGCGCGCGGCCAGCGTCTGCGGCGGGCGCGGCGGCATTCGCACCGGGTAACTCGTAGCCCTCCGTCAGCGCCTTGCGGAAATACGCCGCAACGTTGGCGAGCGGCGCTGCGTTTTTCTGCGCCACCCGCGCTGCGGTATAGGCCACCGCCGTGCGAATCTTCTCCTCGCCGTACTGCTTGAGCAGGCGCCGCGCCTCGGAAACCGGGATGCTGAACTTCGACATCTCGCCGATCAGCAGCGTTTCGTTTACACGCAGTTCCTGGGACGGATTGGTCTCCGGCTTGCGGGTCACACGGAACTGCAGGGCGACGACCGAGCGTCCCACCTTGTGCTCGATGAGCTCGAACATGTGATCCGAAATCTCGTTGACTTCCTTGATGCAGGGCACCAGTACACGGCTCTTGAACTGCTTGTAGAGCTTGTACGATTGCGCCGAAGTATCCTGCCCAAGGATCAGGTCGCGCAGCGTCGCGAGCGGAAAGCGCGCCGTCACACCCACGGCCTCGTAACGAACGACGTTCTCCCACAGCGCGAGCGAATGCGCCTTCCTGAACTGACGCGTGATGCGCATGTCGATCATCGCGTAGATTTCAGGATTAAGCAGTTCACCGCGAATCTGCTCGGAGAAGGTGTAGCGCAATACCGATCGCTCGAGTTCGGCGCCGGCAAGCAAACCGGACGCCTTCCAGATGCTGCGCTTGTCCTGTGTGAGGTAGTCCCAGTTGACGACCGTGCTGATCAGCGAGTTGATCGTTTCCTTGACGTATTCGGTGTTGTTACTGTTCAGATCGACGTCCTGGGAGAGGGCGGAGATCGTGATCTCGAACGACGAGCGGCCGCGGTCGAGGGAATCCTGGCGAATGGCGTTCTTGATCAACGAGCTGAACATCTTGCGCTGCTGCAGGCTGATCGATCCGGACTTCGGTGCGATATGAATCGCCGGAACGGCCTTGCGGAACAGATCAGGCGGCTGGCCTTGCTGGAATACGAGTGCACCTTGTTTGTCGGCGTCGCCGGCTTCGGCCTTTTTTCTTGCCATATGACCCACGTTGAAAGGGAACCTGTTCGGTTGGTAACTGTATACCAGCCGAACAGGTGACTCAAGGCCGCAAACGCAATCGTGACGCGGCACGACACCCAAGGGCGCAGAGCATTGACAGCCGGAGATTCTCCGCCATGGTGGGCACCGGGAACCCCTCTGGGCCGTGCAGAGCAGACCCCGCACATGAACCCATAATTGGTGACCTTTGTATCGCCGTGCCCCGAAAACCATCCCATAGCTAGCGACCTTTAGGCAGAATGTGAGTACTCACTCTGCGAATTTAGCCTCGATAGGTAGCCGTCCATGGGATCTTTCGTGTGGCTATCAGGGTTGTCGCCCGGATCTGGTCGCCCATGCATCGGCACGCTCATTAGGCCCATAAATGGTGACCTGAACTGGCTCCCACAAATGGCTACCCATACGGCGGCAAAATACGGCGCCGAAGGTCTGCGAATCAGCACTAGCTCCCATAACAGGTGACCCATACCGGATCCCATAGGCTGTTACCTTTGTCCAGCCAGCTTCTCCGCATGGAAGGATTCATGCGGGGGAGCCGATTCGGTGGTCGCTGACGCCGGAATTCCTCTCTCGACAAGTCACCATATCTGGTTACCCAAGCAGATTCCCAAATACGGTTACCTGAATTCAGGCGCGCAGGCCTCTTGAATGCCATCAGGAGAGGCATCCTGGCCCATAAGCGGCGACCTTCGCTGGCTCCCATAAACGGAGACCTGAAGGCAAAACCGCTCCTATTCCCATAGTGGGCAACCTTCTCCCCATATCCACAACCCGTAAACCCCATGCCCGGCTACCGAAGTCCCATATCCACAACCCGAAACTCCCATACCCGGGACCGCAAATCCCATAACGCGCCACCAAATCGGCCGCAAAGCCTTGCCTGGTAAGGGTTTGCGGCGCCTAAAGGTTTACTAAAGTTGTTAAAGCGTAAAAGGTAAACACTGAAACACGCGTTCGATGAGAAAGACGTCTCCCAAAACCGGGGACCTTATCGCATGTGAGTGGTCACCAACCTCCGTGGCCCCATTCCTGGTTACCTAGCCCGTCTACCAACGCTTTGCGGGCACCATAGATCATGACCTAAGCCCCCTCTTCTTGAGAATCAACATTTAGATACCGAACCAGGTCATTGATTTACTGGGAAAAACACCCGGAAGGTCTCCGGCTATGGTGTTGGTCTTCGTCTAAAGGTAACTGTCTATGGGATCGGCTGCATCACGACGAAACCCATTGGAACGCGACCGCAAAGCGCTCAGCCTGCCCTGGGCACCCGCTCAATCCAGGTCACGGAGACGCGCGACCTGGAGAACGCCCATGTGGACCAACCGTTCTTCCCATTTCCGGTTACCCAACTCAGGTCACCAAATATGGGACCCGCTGAAGGTCCACCTTGGCCACGACCCAAAGCGATCACGAAAGCCTGGCGGCAGCGGGACAAGGTGCACTGCACAAAGTCCATTGGTGACCTACGGGCCGCCGAGCGCGCCCCGATCTCAGTCCGAATTCGCGGGAAAGGTCACCGCGGCCGCGGTGTGCTGCGGCAGACAATCACTGCGATATACGTCCGCGAGACGCTGCTGGGCGGCTTCGATATCGGTGGGATAGTTGTTGTCGTCCGAGTTCGGTTCGTAGCCCACCGCCTCGAGTTCCGTGACTTCCCGTATCAGATCGGCATGCGTGACCTCGCGGGCCGGTTTGACGAACGGGTAGCTGTGACATTCCTGCTGCGTCAGATGCGGCGCGGCGACCGCGCTTACGCTCACCGCTCCCACAAACGGCACCCATACGAACTTCAGCCATGACTTCATGATGCATCCTCCTTTTGATGAACCCGCAACGAAATGACAAAGCGCAAACGCGCGAAAAAGCGGATTCGAGGATAAGGAGGTGCCGACGCTGGAACCGGCTCAGCCGAATGAAAGAAGGTTCATCTGCCCCGCGCGCGCTCGAGACGAGACCTCGTGTCCGCACGAATTGACAAAATGACAGGTGCGCGTCACGCGCCAGTAAGAAGATGACGCGCTCTTCATTGCCGTGATGCCGTTGGGTCGAGGGCGCGCCCCTATGATGGCCAGGCACGAGCGCATCCGCGCTCGTGGGTTCGCCAGTGAGTCGTCGAGCCGACCATTCATTGCCATCGGGGTAGCCATGTCAGTCTGCGAGAAAGCACCGTGCTCACGATGCACGACCGCGCGTGTGCCGGCCTTGCACGACGCCGGGCCCCGCATTCGAGGCGCGCGATGAACCTGCCTGCCTGGGTGGCGCTCGGGCGTGGCCTGTTCGTTCCGGCGTCGTCGCGGGCGGCGCCGGACGTGTGGGACATTGGCCGCGACCACTGGCAGACGACCACGGTCCGCTGGTTCACCGCTTACGCAGCGATCTTTTCGCTCGCGTTCATGGCGCTGCTCGGCGAATGGCGCATCACGGCCGAGCCCGTCGCCGAGATTCACGGCGACCGCGCGCTGCTGTTCGAGGCATTCAACAATCTCATCGACAACGCCATCAAGTTCGCGCCGCAAGGCGGCGTGGTGAGCGAGACGCTGTGCTCGACGCCGCTCGGCCCCTTGCTCGAGGTGGCGCACAACGGTCCCGGCATCGCGCCTGGTGAGCGCGCGGCGGTCCTGCAGCGCTTCGATCGCGGCGAGGCGGTGCGTCATATCGCCGGCTCGGGCCAGGGGTTTTGCATCGTGGCCGCCGTGATGCGCGTCCACGATTTCACGCTGCGCATCGACGACGCACGCGAACTGGCGGGCGAGAAGCCAGGCGGCCCGGGTACGCGCATGAGCGTGGAATGCTGGCCGCGCTCGCTCGCCTGACATCTCCCGTCCAGCAGTCGGGCACTCGCAGTCAAGCGCATACTACTCATCTCCCCGAATCACGCCGAAGGCGCCTGGCTCCAGAAGGCCCTGCTCGAAAACGTGCATAGCCTGCAGCGCGCGGAAGACCTGCGCGACGGTCTTTTCGTCGCTGGAGAGGAGCCATTCGATGCGGTGATCGCGATGGCGCTAGACGGCGCGCTGCTGCCTGCGCTGCACGGCATCCTTCCCGGGCTCTCCAGGATCACGGCTGGCGCGACGATCATCGCCGTGCTCGGCATCGTAGCGAGCGCTCGAAGGTGCTGCGCGCGGGCGCCGACGCGTGCTTTCGCTACCCGTTCTCGTTCATCGAAATGCACGAGCGCATGCACGCGCTATGGCGCACCACGGCGGCGTGCGGCGGCGGCGTGCAGGGGTGGACAGCCCGCGCCGGCCGCAAGCGGGCCACAGCCCGTCCAGAACGCGCCACAGCTCGATGCGGGTACGCGCGAGATCGTGGAGGGCGCGCACCGCGCGGAACTCACGCGCCGCGAGTACCTGCTCGTCGAATGCCTCATGCGTCAAATCAACTTGCCCGTGCCGCGCGACCAGATGATCCGCTACGCGTGGCCCGAGAAGGACGACATCGACGCCTCGACCGTCAACCTCGTCGTTTCGCGGCTGCGGCGCAGGCTCGCGCGCGAGGGCATCGATGTGCGCATCGACACCATCAACCGCTACGGCTATCAACTGACCTTGCCGACGTTCGACTGATGCGAGCGCTGAGGTAACCGTTTGTGGGAACCGGTTACCTATCCGGGCGCGGACGCATGGGTTTGTTAACATCAAAAAGCAAACGGCACGCTGAGAGCGTGCCGTTCACCCGTGCCTGAAAAGCCCCGCCTGTCGTGCTCAGTGCGCGTAGAGCGTGGAGTTCAGGTACGCAAGCTGACCATCCTGCGCCGCCTGCACGAGTTCGTGATACACCTCGGCGCGCGTCTTTTCATGGACCGCCTGCCCATAAGGCGGTACCCATCCGCCGGGCGCAACCGTGGGGGCCGTGTCGTTCGCCGCAATCTGGGTGGCTGCCGCGGGCTGGCTGGCCTGCGTGCCGGCCGTCGGTGCCGGGGTTTGTGCAAAAGCGGACGTGGCGGTGACGACACCGGCAAGCGCAGCGATGATCATGAGAGCCTTCATGTGACTATTCCTCCAGGAGTGAGATCGGCTAGCCGGTCAGCGAATGCGATAAATCGCATCCCGGTGTGAGTAGAATAGTTAGGTCACCCTATCGAACCCGATGCAGCTCCATGAAGAAATGTTTATCGGCGCGAGAGGATTCGGTGAAAATAAAAACCCCGCGCAGAGGCGGGGTTCGGGTGGCGATCAATGCGGCTGGCGCCGCTTCAGGGGCGTTCAGGAAGCCACCTTGTCCTCAAGCAGATCCTGCGTGCTCCAGCCGCCGCCTATCGCCTGTATGAGGCCCACGGTGGCATCGAGGCGCCGTGTGTCCAGTTCCAGCGAGGCAATCTGCGTGGAAAGCTCGGTCGTCTGCGCCGTCACGACGTCGAGGTAGCTCACCACGCCGTCGCGGTAGCGCGACATCGAAAGCGTGAGGGTGCGCTGCGCCGCCGTGAGCGCCTCGTCTTCTCGCTGTGCTTCGTCGCCGAGATGGTGCAGCAGCGCGAGGTTGCCTTCGACCTGCTGGAACGCGCCCAGCACCGTGGCCTTGTACTGCGCACCGTTCTCGGCGAGCTTCGCCTGCGCGCCGCGCACGACTGCCGCACGGCGCCCGCCGTCGAAGATCGTCATCATGAGCGTGGGGCCGATCGACCACATCTCGTTGGGCGCGACGATCCACGGCGAGAAGGTGTCGCTCTGGAAGCCGCCGTCGAGGCCGAGTGAAAGATCGGGAAAGAACGCGGCCGTCGCCACGCCGATTTGCGCGTTGGAGGCGGTGGCATGACGATTTGCGCCGCGCCGTCGAGGATCGCGCTGCGCGCGTCCTTGCCCTGCTCGAGGTGCCAGTTGATATTTTCGATCGTGACCGTGGCGTCGTCCACGAGTATGCCGACCGCGAGCGCGAGGCCGCCTAGCGTCATCACGTTAAGCGTTTCGCCGCACGCGGCGAGCCCTGCGATCGCGGCGAGCACGGCGAGCGGAATCGAGGCGGCGATGATGAGCGTCGAGCGCCAGCTACCGAGAAAGAGCAGGATCATCGCCGAAGTCAGCGCGGCCGCAATCAAGCCTTCGCGCGCCACGCCGCTGACCACGCCCTTCACGAACACCGAGTGGTCGGAGAGCGCCACGAGCTTGAGCCCCGGCGGCAACGACTGCTCGATGAGCGGCAGCTTCGCCTTCACGCCGGCGATGATGTCGAGTGTCGAAGCCGAGCCGTTCTTCGTGATGCTCATGAGCACGGCGCGGTGGCCGTCCACGCGCACGATGTTGCTTTGCGGCGGATAGCCGTCGCGCACGTGGGCCACGTCGCGCATATAGATCACCGTGCCATCCACGGTCTCGATGGGCAGCGCATTGAGCTGATCGATCGTGAGCGGACTGTTGTTCAGGCGTACGTTGTATTCGTAGCGGCCGATTTTCTGCGTGCCGGCGGGAATGATCCGGTTCTGCTGCGCGAGCGCGGTCGCCACGTCCTGCGCTGACAGCTTCTTCGCCTGCGCGCTTGTGGGTCGAGGTCGATCTGCACCTCGCGCACCTTGCCGCCGAAAGGCGTGGGAATGGCGACGCCCGCCACGGAAAGCAGTTGCGGGCGGATGAAGTTGGTCGCGTAGTCCGCGAGCTTCTGCTCGTCGAGCGTATTGCTCGTGAGCGCGAGTTGCAGCACCGGCACCGTGGACGCGTTGTAGTTGAGGATCTGCGGCGGCGTGGTGCCTGGCGGCATCTGCTTGAGCACCGTTTGCGAAACCGAGGTGACCTGCGCGGTGGCCGTGCGGATATCGACCGTCGGCTGGAAGAAGATGCTCACGACGCGGTAGCCGCGAAACGACTGCGACTCGATATGCGCCACGTCGTTGACGGTGGTGCCGAGCGTGCGCTCGTAATAGCTGACGATGCGGCCCGCCATGTCGTCGGGCTGCAGGCCCGCGTAGTTCCACACGACACTGATCACGGGAATGCGGATGTCGGGAAAGATATCGGTAGGCGTGCGTAACGCCGCGAGCGGGCCCGCGATCAGGATCAGGAGGGCCAGCGCGATGAACGTGTACGGACGGTTCAAGGCTAGCCGGACGATTTTCAGCATCAGATGGGGCTCCGTTCAGGACATCGGCGCCAAGCTGCGCGCCACGCGTGGGTGCAGCCGACGCCGGTATTGTGTCGGGTGCGTCCTAACACGCGGGAGCCAGGCAAATGAAAGAAGATTTAGCCGCGCGCTGGTTTCGTGAGTCTTGAAGGATTCCGAAATGAAACGCAGCAGAGAGCGCGGCGGAAATTTAGTGCGTCAACCGAGCAGATAACCCGAGCCGCGTATCGTGCGGATGAGCGAGGGTTGACCGGGTGTGTCCACGCGGTTGCGCAGGCGTCCGACGTGAACGTCCACGAGATTGGTGCCGGGGTCGAAGCGGCCGCCCCACACGCCTTCGAAGATCATGGTGCGCGTGAGCACCTGGCCCGCATGGCGCGTCATGAATTTGAGCACGCGCAACTCGGTGGGACGCAGGCGCAGCACCTTGTCGCGGCAACTGAGGCGGCGCTTGACGAGATCGAGTTCGAGCGGGCCCACGCGAAGCATGGTTTCCGTCGCGGCAGGGCGCGTGCGTCGGCGCACTAGCGCTTCGACACGGGCGGACATCTCGTCGATCGAAAACGGCCGTGTGAGGTAGTCGTCGCAGCCGGCCCGCAGGCCCTGGATGCGTTCCTCCACGCCGGTGGTCGAACTCATCACGATCACGGGCGTTTCGATCCCCACGCCACGCATCGTGGTGACGATCGTGAGACCGTGGAGGTCGGGCAGGCGCCGCTCGAGCGCGACGACGTCGTAGTCGCCCGCCATCACCATCGCAATGCCTTCGCGGCCCGAGCGGGCAACGTCGACGGTGAAGCCGGTCGAGGCGAGCGTGGGCACGACGCTGCGCTCGGTCACGGCGTCGTCTTCAATGGTTAGTATTCTGGGCATGGCTTTGCACGCGTGGTGACGAAAGGAACGGGAAGCCGCATCAGGCAACGGCGCGCAGCGGTGCCGGCGCGGACCGCGTCTGCGCTGCATTCGTGCGGAACTGCTCCACGGCGAAGTCGATGAAACTGCGGATCTTCATCGTGAGGCAATTGCGGCCGGAATAGACGATCGAGATGTGCTGCATGCCGCCGTTCACGTCGAACGCGTTGAGCACGGGCAGGAGCGCACCGCGCGCGAGGTCGTCGGCGACGAGAGGTAGCGGCAGCGCGATGCCCATGTCCGCGAGCGCGGCGGCGCGTACGGTTGCATAGCCGTTGGCCGTCATCGGGCCGTTCACGTTGATGCGCTGCACGCCCTCGGCGTTCGAGAACTCCCAGTGGCGCGGCGCATCGGAAACCGCGAGCAGGCCGTGCCCGGCCAGTTCGGCGGGATCGCGCGGCATGCCGTGGCGCGCGAGCCAGGCGGGCGTGGGCACGAGCATCTCCTTGATCGAGGTGAGCTTGCGGCTCACGAGCGAGGCATTCACGCTCTGGCGGTCGGTCGCGAAGCACACGTCGAAGCCGCCTTCGATCAGGTCGATGTGCGTGTCGTACGCCGTCACGTCGAATTCCACGCGCGGGTTGACCGCGCGATACGCGCCGAGCACCGCGGGCAGTCCCGAGCTTGCAAACACGGCGGGCGCGGCGATGCGCAGCACCCCGCTAGGGTCGCGCGTGGCGCGCACGAGTTCCGATTCGACTTCATCGAGCTTCTCGATCACGGCGCGACAGCCATCCAGATAGAGGCGTCCGGCTTCGGTGAGCGAAAGGCTGCGCGTGGAGCGGTTCAGGAGGCGCATGTTCAGATGCGCTTCGAGCATGCCGACGCTGCACGTGACGGCCGCGGCCGACATGCCGAGCTGTTTGCCGGCAAGATTGAAGCTGCTCAGATCGACGACGCGCGTAAAGACACGCATGGCTTGGAGCTGGTTCATGGGCGATAGTCCTGGGCAGACGCGCCGCCACGAGGGCGAGAGCGGGCAACGACGCTGCGCATGGCGGCGACGTTTCATCCACGCTACGTGCGTGGTCAGACGGGAAGAACGAGTAGGCTGGCAGCGCGCCTAGTTAGGCAGCGCCTGCGCATAGGCATGCGCGTCGCGCTGCGCAGCGGCTTCGTGTGCCGAGAGGGCGGCCTTGAGCCGATGCATGCTTTCGGTGGGAATGGCGAAACCCGCCCAACCGAGGCCGGTATGGCGCAGGAACACCACGGTGCCGTCGAATAGCGGGTTGCGTTCCGTGTACCAGCACGGATCGATCTCGAGCACGTATTGATGCGAGCGCAAAGGCTGCTCGGGTACGGCTGGCTGCATGAGCGCGCGCAGCTTGTTGAGTTCTTCGATCAGGCCATCCACATCGGGCGCGTCGAGCAGGGCGGCTTGACCGCTTACTTTCACGCACACCGCGTGCTGGCCGTATTCGTTGACGAGTTCGATCGACATCGGCTTTTGCATATTGCGTTCCTCGCAGTGCTGAAACTGGAAGGCATTATCGGTGCCCAATCGGAACGCATGCTTTAAGTTGCGGCGCACTCCAGATGAAAACAAATTTAGAAAGCGACGATTCGCTTTCCCGTCACGGCGGCATGGCGCGCAGGCCGTGTTAATAGCGCAACCCGACCGATGGCCATCGTTTCATGCAGTACGATGGGAGCGCTTAAACTTATACGTGCTGTTTGCGCAATTGCGGCACGTGATTATTGCGTCCGCCGGCGAGAAACGCTGCAATGAAAAGCAGAATGCCGATAATCGCAACGGTCGTCGCGAACGCGCGAGCCACTTGAGCGCTGCCCGAATCCGGCCCGGCGAGCGCGAAAAACAGGCCACCGAGCAGCGCCACGGCGAGCGCTGCACTCACCTGCAAAACCGAGCTGACGAGCCCGGCGGCAAGACCGGACCAGCGTCGATCGACACATTCGACGTTGCGCCTGACGAGTGCGGGCAGCGCCACGCCCTGGCCGAAGCCGATCAGAAAGAGCGACGCGCTCAGCGCATGAAGATGTTCGTCATGCACAAGCGTGGCAGTCCAAAGTAATCCGCAACCCTCGATTGCCATGCCGGCCGCCGCCGCACGATGCCCGAACTGGCGCGCGATCAGCGGATTGAGCAGCGGTCCGATCAGAAAGCCGACGCCCAGGGGCAGAATACGCAATCCGACTTCGAGCGGCGCGAGCCCGAGCGCACGCTGCACGTAGATCGCGAACATCATGAAGAACGGTGCGAGCGAATAGAAGAAGAGCGTGGCAACGAGCCCGCGCACGAGACCAGGGGCGGCGAAGATGACGGGCGGCACGAGCGCATCACGCCCGGCGTTCGCGACGCGCGCCTCGTAGCGCCAGAAGATCGCGAACAGGGGCGCGGCGGCTATGAGCAACACCCACGTCCAGCCGGGCCAGCCGCGCTCGCGACCTTCGATCAGCGGCACGACGAGCGCAGCCAGCGCTACGGCGAGCAGGACCATGCCGCCGGGATCGAGCTTCGCGGGGTGGTCCGAGCGGCTTTCACGCACGAGCCAGTATGCCGCGGGCGCGGCCGCCATTACAACAGGCAGGTTGATGAGAAAAATGCTGCGCCAGCCCAGTCCGAATACGTTAGCCGAAACGAGCACCCCTCCGAGCGCCTGGCCGGCGACGGCCGCGATCCCATAAGCCGTGCCAAAAAGGCTGAGCGCAAGCCCCTTCTGATGCGCCGGAAAGAGCGCGTGGATCGACGCCAGCGCCTGGGGCGCCATGATGGCCGCGGCGCCGCCCTGGAGGATGCGTCCCGTCACCAGCGCAGCGGGTGAACTCGCGAACCCGCAAACGGCCGAGGCTGCCGCGAACGCAAGGATGCCCACGAGAAAGATGCGCCGCCGCCCGTACAGGTCACCGAGCCGGCCGCCCGTAATGAGAAAGATCGCGTAGGTCGCCGCATAGGCCGAAATAACCAGCTGTGCGATGGCGGCGCTGGCATGCAGGTCGGCCTGCATGGAGGGTAGCGCTACGTTGACGATGAAGAAGTCGAGCGGCGGCAACAGCGTGCCCATCAGCAGCACCGTCAACGCCCACCAGGTGCGCGCGCCCGCTCGCGTGGGCGGCAATTCCACAGTCGAAAGGTTCGTCATGCGACCTCCATATGGAACCAGTCAGTTCCCAATTAACCAAAAAAACTAGCGGATGGCGCTCAGCGCGATTTCAGCAATTGCATCTATCGCGTCCTCGCCGGCGTTGGTCTTGCCTAGCACGCGCATGCCTTCGATCGTGCAGAGCAGGAAGCGCGCGAGATCATCGGCATTCTGGTCGGCGGCCAGTTCGCCCGCTGCCTGGCCACGCCGGATCGCGCCGGCGAGCAGTGCCTGCATGCGCGTGAACATGTCCGTCACGCGGGCTTTCACTTCGGCGTCGAAGGGCAGGCACTCGGTCGCGGCGGCTGTAACCGGGCAGCCCGCAAGCCCTTCGAGGCCGGCAGAAAGGCGCACGTAATGACGTAGCGCCTCGCGCAGCGCGGTGCGCGCCGAGGCGTGCCGCAGGTTGCGCGTGAGCCGCGCGATACCGCGCTCGGTATAGAAGTCGAGCGCCGCAAGAAAGAGCTGGTGCTTGTCGCCGAACGCCTTGTAGAGGCTGCCGCGCGAGAGCTGCGTGCCTTCGATCAGGTCAGGCAGCGACGTTGCGGCATAACCACGCGCGCGAAATACCTCGAGCGCGTTCTGCACGGCTTCCTGCTCGTCGAATTCGCGTGGACGGCCGGGGCCAGAACGGGTATCGGATTTCATGTCGTTATTCTAGACCAAACGATTCCGAATTGTCGGGGAAAATGCGTGCGGCGAATCCAAACATGCATACAGGATGAATTATATGTACGCACAGAAATATCAATTGTTGATATTTGACGCGCGTCGGTAATCTGGCCGACATACCGACCAGCAAGCCCCCGGATATGTCCCGCACCGCGATCATCGAATGGTTGACGAGTTTCGTGCCCAACCCGGCCGCGCCGCAATGGCAGGAGCGGGGGCGGCGTTGCGGCGGTGCGCTGATCGGCATCGCCTTCACGGGACTCGCCACTCACTTGATGTTCGGTGCCGCGGGCGATATCCCGCTGCTCGTGGCGCCCATGGGCGCTTCTGCTGTGCTGCTGTTCGGCGCGTCGGATAGCCCGCTTGCGCAGCCGTGGTCGATTCTTGGCGGCAACTTCATCTCTGCGCTGATGGGCGTGGTGTGCGCGCAATGGATCGCGTCGCCGGTCGCGGCGGCTTCCGTGGCGGTAGCGCTCGCGATCTGCGCGATGTTTCTGTGCCGCTGCGTGCATCCGCCTTCAGGCGCGGTCGCGTTGACCGCCGTGCTCGGCGGCCCCGCTGTTCATGCGCTCGGCTTTCACTTCGTGCTCGCGCCGATCGCGTTCCAGTCCGTTGCATTGCTCGGTGCGGCGCTCGCCTTCCACGCGCTGACCGGGCACCGCTATCCGCGCGCCGCGTTTCGTCCCACACCGGCGGCCGCTGCCGCGCCGCTTGCCGCGCTCTCGCAACATCTACTGGAGCCGCTGGATTTTCCGCAAAAATCGTTCGAACAACTAACTTGCGAGGAAGTCATGTCGATTGGCTGTCCCGCTGTGCCCGCGACAATGGGTGCGCGGGCGGCGCACGAGATGTTCCGCCGCCACGGTGCTTCGACGCTGCCCGTGGTCGACGCGATGGACCGCGTGGTCGGCGTCGTCACGCATCACGCGCTCGGCGACCTTGCGCCGGCGGCGGGCCTCAAGCGATTGTGGAACACGCTGCGCGGCGCGCTGCTGCGCGAGTCGGCGCGCGTGGAAGAAACGGTGGAAGCCGTGATGGCAGCCGGCGTGCACGCGGTCCATCGGGCCACGCCGCTCGCGCATCTGGTGCCGATCTTCATCGAGCATGCCTACCACGACATTCCGGTGATGGACGATGCGCGGCGGCTGGTCGGCGTGGTCAAGCATTCGGACATGATCCGCTGGCTCCATCACCACGCAGGCGCCGCGCAGGCCGCCGCAGCGGCAGCCTGAGCCAGGCGCCTGGCCGCGTCACACCACGAACAGCAACGCCGCGAACACCGCATACAGCCAGCCGACATGCGTGAGCTGACGGCTGCGCACCTTCGGCGCGCGAAACGCCCATTGCAGTATCAGGATGGCGACCATCGTCGTCACGGCCGCGAGAATCGCAGGCGTGCCGAGATGCCACGGCGTGAAGAAGAGGCCGAACGCCGTGGGAATGGTGGCCTGAATCATCATCGCGCCGCTGATGTTCGCCAGTGCCAGCCGCTCCTTGCCCTGGCGCACCCAGATGATCGCGTTCATGATCTCGGGCAGTTCGGTGGCGATCGGGCTGAACAACACGGCGGTCAACTGCGGGCTCAGGCCGAGCCATGGCCCCACGGCGCCGATCTGCTGCACGAACAGATGCGAGGCCGCGAAGATCACCGCGAGCGCGCCCAGCGTCTGCAGCACAATCCACACCATGGCCGGATTGTCGTCGTGCGGGCGCAGCTTCAGCGGCTCGAGATCGCCTTCCACCTCGCCGCCATCTTCGGCGGAAAGCTCCTTCCAGCAGTAGAACGCGTAGGCCGCGAGAAACGCGATCCCCAGTAACGGCTTGAAGCTGAACACCACGAGCCCGAGCGCGATCTTCGCGACGAAGATCGCGAGGAACCATAGCTGGTCGCGGCGCAGGCGGCGCGTATTCACGTCGACTGTGGCCGCGCGCTCGCGGCCCACGCGCTTCGCTGTCGCAAGCAACGCGAAGCCCACCACGGCATAGGCGATCGTGCTGAGCGCGAGCGGCCCGCCAATCGCGGCGCCTATGCCAATTTCCTTGTGCGCGGGATCGCCGCCGAATGCTACGGCAACGAGGGTAACCACGCTCTCGGGCAGCGCAGTGCCGAACGCGGCGAGGATCGTGCCGGTGGCGGTTTGCGTGACCTTGAGCTTGTGGCCGAGCCATTCGACGCTATTGACGAAGGTCTCGCAGGACAGGTAGATG
Organism: Paraburkholderia sp. CNPSo 3076; assembly: GCF_026343935.1. Taxonomy (NCBI): domain Bacteria; kingdom Pseudomonadati; phylum Pseudomonadota; class Betaproteobacteria; order Burkholderiales; family Burkholderiaceae; genus Paraburkholderia; species Paraburkholderia sp. CNPSo 3076. The sequence goes on from NZ_JAPMAL010000042.1 coordinate 18,796, forward strand.
ATGCCAGCCGCGGCAATGAGCAAGGCGAACGTCAAGATCATGACGAACGCTCCGTGGCGCAAATGAAGAGGAGTTGCGGGGCGAGACGAGTCATTATCTTTGCCGTGATGTGCGAGCCGGGCACCGAAACCATGACGCTTCCCTTCGCCCGGCCCGGGTGAAAGGGAAAACGTCATAGGTCTCGTCAGGCCGCGCAATTGCAGCGATTCGCTGCAATGATCCGCAATACGGCTGCCGGCGCCATGGTGCAGGGGCACCAATTATGTTGACGGCGGCGCAACGCCAAAGCAGGCGTTGCAGACTACTCCCCTAAGACAGGGGGCGATTATAGCCGAAGTTCAAGGCGGCGAGCGATTTCCGGCGCGCTCGCCGCGCTCGCTTCACGCGAAGCGAATCAGAACTTGTGACGCAGCCCGACCATCACCATCGCCTGCTTGTCGTTGGTCGCATCGTTGCCGAAGTCGCCGAACGAGGCGACCGCGTTGACGAGCTCGCCCGTGTCCGCGTCGATCGTCTTGCCCGACGCCTTCTGGTAGCCCGCGAGCGCGTAGATATCGGTGCGCTTCGAGAGGAAGTAGTCGCCGCCCAGGCTGAACTGGTTGTAGCTCGCGTCCACGCCGTTGCCGTGACCCTTCGTGTAGTTGTAGCCGAAGCCCACGAGCGCGACCGGCGTGACCTGATAGTTGATGAAGGCCTGGCCCGTGTTGAACTTCGTGTTGCTGTTCGCGCCGTACGCGCTCTGATAGTTCGCGTACTCGACATTGCTGTACGCGAGGCCCGCCGTCACCGGCCCATACGTGTAGTCGCCGGCCGCGCGAATGATCTGCAGCGAATTTGCGGAGACGAAGCCGCCCGTAATGGCGGCGGAATCCACGTTGACGTCGGTGTTCGGATTCAGGCCGTCGAACGTCGCGGCCGTGCCGCCGTTGCTATTGGCCTTGAAATAGCCCGCGCCGAAGCCGAACGGGCCATGGTTGTACGCGGCCGCCACGGCCCACGTCTGGCCCGCGCCGGTGCTGCCCGGCTGGCCGCCGAACGCGTACATCGCGCTCATCTGCAGGCCGCCGAAGTTGGGGCTCGCATACTTGATCGAGTTGCTGGTGCGGTAGCTGTTGTCATAGTTGTCCATGTCGCCGGGCGTGGCGAACGCGGAGCCGAATGCGCCGTCGTTGGTGAGCGGCTGCAGGTCGATGAGCGGATCGTACTGGCGGCCGAGCGTGACGGTGCCCGCCGCGCTCGAATTCAGGCCAACCATGGCCGTGCGGCCGAACAGGCGGCCGCCCTGGCCCTGCTTGCCGTTGTCGACGTTGAAGCCGCTTTCGAGCTTGAAGATCGCCGAAAGGCCGTTGCCGAGGTCCTCGGTGCCACGCAGGCCCCAGAGGTTCGGCGACATGTTGCCGGACATCATCTGGAACGTACCGCCCGAGCCGTTCTTGCCTTGCTGGTTGCCGAACCAGGCAACTGAGGTGTCGAGCGAGCCGTAGAGCGTCACGCTGCTCTGCGCGTGAGCGATGGAGGCAAACGATGCCAGTGTGAAGGCGGCGGCGAGAGCGGTTCTTTTCATGGAAGGGTCTTCGTTGGTGAGTGGCATGGGTGAGAGTGAAATCGCGGCGCGCGAAGGCACGCTAAGGCACGGTTTTGCCGACGGCCCCGAAATTCAGCGGCGATTATGCGTAGCGCCCTCCGCGGACGAATTTGAAAAGCGGAAAGACTGAGTTTCAGAATTCGCATGATCGCGAATGCGCCGCCACTGCGGCTTCACAAGGTTGTGACCCGCGCGGGCGTTGTTTTTTTGCGGCGAATTTTTGTTATTGATAAGAATGTCTAAATAAATATCGCGGCCGCTATCTGCGCGTCGCAGATTAAACATTTCTTCATTTTCGTGCGGATGTTTGGCGAAAGTCGCGCCTCTATCCTTGCCTCACGAGTCGCATCCCGATTCGATGCTGGAACGGGCAACGCTTCCGGCCATGACCGATAGCCCGGCCCGCGAGGCCGCACAGGAGAAACGAGGTGAGGATATTCAAGAGCGGCGCATGCGCCGCAATCATGCTGTCGATAGCGGCGCTCGCGCATGCACAGGCGGCGAGCGCGCCGCAAGCGAGCGTGCAGCAGTCGGCGAGCGCACAAGTCCTATTCATGAAATCACGCATTCTTTCTTACGTGTTGCGCGCCGCGCTATGCGTTACGGTCGCCGCTGCCTTCTCCGGATGCGCGAACCTGCATCCGCAGCCCAACGGTCCCGGCGATTGCGTCGGGCCGGCCGGCTTCTGCTTGCCGTTCTTCGGTTCGTAATTCGCGAGATCGGTCTTCTTGCGGCCGTGCTCGCGCACCGCTCCGGGTGTTCTGCGGCGCGCATAATACGCGTTTCGGTGGCATATCCACGCTCCGCGTCGACGAGGAGACCCATGAATCGCGATATCCGCACCGACGCCGAAGTCCTCGCATCATGGCAGCGCAACGCGACGCCCTGGATCGCCGCCGTGCGCGGCGGCGAGATCGCGAGCCGCCGGCTCGTGACCGACGCAGCGATGCTCGACGCCGTGCTCGCGTGCGCGCCGCGCAGCGTGATCGATCTCGGCTGCGGTGAAGGCTGGCTCGCGCTGGCGCTTGAGCGCCGCGGTGTCGCTGTCACGGGCGTGGACGCGGTGCCCGAACTCGTGGAGGCCGCGCGCGCGGCGGGGTTCGCGGACTGCCGCCTGCTAACCTACGAGCAGGTCGCGCAGGGCGCATTACACTGCCGCGCCGATGCGGTGGTGTGCAACTTTTCGCTCATCGGCTCGACCTGCGTCGATGATCTGCTGCGCGCGGTGCCCGCGTTACTGGAGCCGCACGGCACGCTCATCGTGCAGACGCTGCATCCGCTCATGGCATGTGGCGACGAACCTTATGTCGACGGCTGGCGCGCCGGATCGTGGGCCGGATTCAGCAGTGCTTTTCGCGACGCGCCGCCGTGGTACTTTCGCACGCTCGAAAGCTGGATCGCGTTGCTCGACGCAAGCGGTCTCGACATGCGCGCGCTGCGCGAGCCACTCGACCCGCGCAGCGGCAAGCCGGCTTCGGTGCTGTTCATGGCGCAACCGCGCGGTTGACACCACCCCGCGCGCCGCTGCAAACGAGGAGGCAAAGACGATGGCGATGATTTCTCACGTGTACATCGGCGTGAACGATTTCGAGCAGGCATTGACGTTCTATTCCCCCATCATGCAGGCGCTGGGCTTCGTGCTGAAATTCCGCGAGCCCGACTACCCCTGGGCGGGCTGGATGGAGCCGGGACTGCCGCGTCCGCTCTTCCTGGTCGGCCGGCCGTGGGACGGCAACGCCGCGCAACCCGGCAACGGCCAGATGGTCGCGCTGCTCGCGCCTTCGCGCGCGGCAGTCGACGCCGCTTACGCCGCCGCGCTCACGCACGGCGGTGCCGACGAGGGCGCGCCCGGCGTGCGCCCGCACTATCACCCGAACTACTACGGCGCGTACCTTCGCGACCCCGAAGGCAACAAGCTCTGCGTCTGTTGCCACGATCCCGTGGACCATTGATACCGCGCGGCAAGCCATCACACGGGCGTCCCATTCGCTGTGCTACCCTTGCCCTGCCTTGGGCCGAGGGTGCTGTGCGCGCGTGCGAACGACCGCCGGCGGACGGCCCGATGTATCGACGCCGAAAAGCGAAGTCGAAAATCGAAGTCCTGAACCAAAGTCCCGAGCCGCGCCTCATCGCGAGCATGCGCCGGGACAACGACCAATAACAGGAAGAAGACCCAGATGAACAAGCACGAGATACAACGCGCAGGTTCGCGCGGCCGCTTGCGCGCGCTGATCGCCGCCGTGGTGCTGGCGGGCGGCGCGCAAGCCGCGCATGCCGCCACGGAAATCCAGTTCTGGCATGCCATGGAGTCCCAACTCGGCGAGCGCGTGAACGCGATCGCGCAGCAATTCAACGCGTCGCAGAGCGAATACAAGATAGTGCCCGTCTTCAAGGGCACCTACGACCAGACGCTGGCCGCCGGCATCGCGGCCTATCGCAGCGGCGACGCGCCCGCCATCCTGCAGGTGTACGAAGTTGGCACCGCCACGATGATGAACGCGAAGAAGGCCGTGCTGCCCGTGTACGACGTGATGAAGACCGCCGGCGTGCCGCTCGACGAAAAGGCGTTCGTGCCGACCATCGCGAGCTACTATAGCGACGCGAAGACGGGCCATCTGGTGTCGATGCCGTTCAACAGCTCGACCCCGGTGCTCTACTACAATCGCGACGCCTTCAAGAAGGCCGGCTTGCCCGACGCGCCGCCGAAAACCTGGCCCGAAGTCGCCGAAGCCGCCGCGAAGCTCAAGGCCTCGGGCATGACCTGCGGCTTCACTACCGGCTGGCAGGGCTGGATCCAGATCGAGAACTACAGCGCGTGGCATGGCGCACCGCTCGCGACGCGCAACAACGGCTTTGACGGGCTCGACGCGCAACTCGAAATCAACAAGCCGCTGCAGGTCGCGCACATCGCCTTCCTGCAGAACATGGCGAAGCAGGGCACCTTCACCTATGTGGGCCGCAAGGACGAAGCCACGGCCAAGTTCTATAGCGGCGACTGCGGCATCATGACGGGCTCGTCGGGCGCGCTGGCGAACGTGCAGCAATATGCGAAGTTCAAGTTCGGCACCGGCATGATGCCGTACGACCCGAGCGTGAAGGGCGCGCCGCAGAACGCCATCATCGGCGGGGCGAGCCTGTGGGTGCTGGGCGGCAAGAACCCCGAGGTCTACAAGGGCGTGGCGAAGTTCCTCGCGTACCTGAGCTCGCCGGCCGTCGCCGCGAAGTGGCATCAGGACACGGGCTATCTGCCGGTGACGAAGGCCGCGTACGAACTCACGCAGCAACAGGGTTTCTACGCGTCGCATCCGGGCGCCGACACGGCCACGAAGCAGATGCTCAACAAGCCGCCGCTGCCGTGGACCAAGGGCCTGCGCCTTGGCAACATGCCGCAGATCCGCACGATCGTGGACGAGGAACTCGAACAGGTGTGGACGGGCGCCAAGACGCCGCAGCAGGCGCTCGACTCGGCCAACTCGCGCGGCAACGACCTGCTCAGGCGTTTCGAGCAGCAGGCGGCGAACTGACGCTCCAACGCTAGTGAACTGATCCGATGCCTCCGGTGAGGCATCGGGCTGCGCCCCAAAAGGCCGACGCCAGTCCGGTCTTTTGGGGCGCTTTGCTTGTGCTCCGTGCCCGCGGCTTTAGAACCACGCGTCCTGCATGTCGAGCGTGGTGCGATCGAGCGAGGCGAGCAGATCGAACTGCGCGCCCGTTTTCGGCAACTCCCACGCGAAGAAGTAGGCGGCCGCCGCGACCTTGCCGCGATAGAAGTCCGCCTCCTCGCCGTGCGTTCTATTGGACGCGGCGAGTGCCGCGCGTGCCACGAGCGCCTGTTCGAGCCACACCCAGGCCAGGACCACGTGGCCGAACGCTTCCAGGTACACCGAAGCATTGGCGAGTGTCACCGCCGGGTCGCCTGCTGCCCACAACTGCCGCGTGACTTGCGTGAGCCGCTCGAGTGCGGCTGCGAGCGCGCTGGCGTGGGTGGGTTCGTCTGCCGCGCCCGAAGCGTGTGCGCGTTTGAGCGTGGCCTGTACGCGCGCCACGAAGACCTTGAGCGCCGCACCGTCCTTGATGACGACCTTGCGGCCGAGCAGGTCGAGCCCCTGAATGCCGTGCGTGCCTTCGTGGATCGGATTGAGACGGTTGTCGCGATAGAACTGTTCGACGTTGTACTCGCGCGTGTAGCCATAGCCGCCGTGCACCTGGATGGCGAGATCGTTGGCCGCGAGACACCATTGCGAAGGCCAGCTCTTCGCGATGGGCGTGAGCAGGTTCAGCAGCAGCGAGAGCGGCTCGCGCTCCGCGCCGCCGGCGGCGCGTGCTTCGTCCACCAGTTTGGCGCACCAGAGGTTGAGCGCGAGCGCGCCTTCTACGTAGCTCTTTTGTGCGAGCAGCATGCGGCGCACGTCGGCGTGCTCCACGAGCCTCACCTGCCGTGAAGCCGGATCTTTGCCTGCCGCGCCCACAGGACGCCCTTGCGGACGGTTGCGCGCGTAATCGAGCGCATGCAGATAGCCGGTATAGCCGAGCATCGTCGCGCCGAGCCCCACGCCAATGCGCGCCTCGTTCATCAAGTGGAACATGTACGCGAGCCCGTGATGCGCCTCGCCCACGAGATAGCCGATCGCGCCCGCGCGGCCGCCCGGCGTGTGCCGCGTGCCTTCGCCGAAATTCAGCAGGCAGTTCGTCGTGCCGCGATAGCCCATCTTGTGATTGAGGCCCGCGAGCACGACGTCGTTGCGCTCGCCGCGCGAGCCGTCCTCATTCACGAGGTACTTGGGCACGACGAACAGCGAGATGCCTTTGACACCCGCAATGAGCTTGCCGTCGGGTCCGGGAATCTTGGCGAGCACGAGGTGCACGATATTCTCAGCAAGCTCGTGCTCGCCGCCCGAGATCCACATCTTGTTGCCACGCAGACGATATTGCGCGCCGAGCGGGGAGTCGCATTCGAAGTCGGCGCGCGTGGCGACATCCGAAAGCGACGAGCCCGCTTGCGGCTCGGAAAGGCACATCGTGCCGAAGTAGCGGCCTTCCAGTTCGGGGCGCACGAAGGTATCGATCTGCCTGGCGCTGCCATGCGCGAGCAGCAGGTTCGCGTTGCCGATGGTGAGAAACGGATAGGCGCTCGTGCCGACGTTCGCCCCCTTGAACCACGCGAAGCCCGCCTTCTCGACGACGAGCGGCAACTGCATGCCGCCGTATTCGTAGTCCTGGCCCGCGGCCATCAAGCCTGCGTCGCTGAACGCCTTCAACGCCGTCTTCACTTCGGGGATGATCGTGACCGTTTCGCCGTCGAAGTGCGGCTCGTGCTGATCGTTCTTCTTGTTGTGCGGCGCGAAGAGGTCAGTGGCGATCTTCTCGCAGGTGTCGAGCGCGGCGTCGAAGGTCTCGCGCGAGTGGTCCGCGTAGCGCGGAATGCGCGTGAGGCTTTCGACATCGAGCCATTCGTAGAGCAGGAAGTTCAGATCGCGGCGGGAAAGAATCAGCGACATGGCGGAACGGTCTCGCATCATGAGAGGAGAAGGTGCGTAGCGTACCTAAAATAGAACGAACGTGCTATTGGTAATTTCTCCAGCGACGCAGCGACCCAGCGGCCTTAGTGCTCGCCGCCAAAGTGTCGCTGCGGCGACACGCCCATGACACGGTTGAACATCGTCGAAAACGCCGTGGGGCTGCCGTACCCCAGTTCGTACGCGACGCGTGTGATCGACTCGCCCCGGTTTAGCCGGGCAACCGCCTCGATCAGGCACGCTTGCTCGCGCCAGGCGACGACGCTGGTTCCCAGCTGTTCGCGAAAGTCGTCCGATGAAGGAAGACTTGTATCAGCTGTGCAGCACACATCGGTGAAGAGACGCGCACTGCCAATGCCGTGATTCCAGTCACAGAGCGACGACATTGACTTGATTTCCGACAGGAACATGCAAATCAGGAGTGCCAATGGACGTGTCACTATTGAGCCAAAGGAAGAGTTCCTTCTAAAATGCGGTGGATCGTGCGTCCGAATTTCATCGACTGGTATCGAAGATGGAACGAAAGGCAACCGGTCTATCAAATCGACGGCCTTCAGCCGCTAGGGGCCCAGTTCACTCGCGGAAACCGTCAACAACGGGAAGCATGCGCCCTTCGACGACGAGTACACCTTGAAGTGGCCCTTCAGCGATGAACCGGTCTACAACCAGAAGTTCTCGATTATTCGCGACGACGGCAGCGTTATCCAGGGCAGGACAGATACATCTGGAAAGACCGGGCCGCAGCGCGGGCTGGCTGCTGAAAGCGTACGTCTTCGGATTGAAGATTAATCAGCATGATCCCGACCGAATACATAACTCGGCTAGCGCATATTTGCTTCAAAAAGGGAAATCCTGGACATGGCCACAACTGAACGTATCATTCCCGCGACCATAGCAGAGGATGGATCTGCGCACTACACCTCCGTCATGTCGGTGCCGGACGACAGCACAGCCGTTTGTTATATGGTCCCGAATCGCGTCATTCCCGTGATCTTCGTTCCGGGGGTCATGGGAAGCAACCTTATCGGGATTGAGGGCAGTCCGGTTTGGTTGGCCAATGGAGAGGGAGGGATGGCGTGGGGTTGGATAGGTAGGGGCGCTGAGGTACGAAAGAAAAAACTGGATCCGAATACAACGGACGTCTACGAAGATGGCGATATCCCGTCCGGGACCGCGCAGAGTGAGGTGGAACTGCGTCGGCGCGGCTGGGGGACGGTGGCGAAGATGAGTTATGGAACGTTCCTTCCCTTCCTGGAAAATGCACTGAACGATGCGCATGAGTGCAAGGCAGGTTTCCGGGCGAGCCTTATGAAACAACTTGTGGCCGATGCCCCGGGCGTAAGCGTGCTGTCACATGATGAAGTTGCGCTGTCATACAAGTATTACATGCCAGTTCACGCGGTCGGATACAACTGGCTGCAATCCAACTCGGATTCGGCAAAACATCTTGCGGCAAAGATCAAGGAATTTACCGACTACTACAAGAAGCAGAACAAGCTCTGCGAGAAAGTCATTATCGTTACCCATTCCATGGGGGGGCTCGTGGCACGATATTACTCGGAAGTCGATGGGCATCGTGACAAGGTACTGGGGATCGTCCACGGCGTGATGCCAACCACGGGGTCAGCGACGGCCTACAAGCGTGTCACGTCCGGCAGCGAAGGGGCTGCTGGCCCGGTGCTCGGGCCGGACAATTCCACGATGACACCGGTATTTGCGCAGTCTCCGGGGCCGCTGCAACTGCTTCCGGCCGTGGAGTACGGGATGGGGTGGCTCAAACTGAGGAACGGCAAGAAGCAGACCTCACTGCCGGTGAAGGATCCCTATCGTGAGGTGTACGCACAACGAGGGCAATGGTGGAGTCTCGTCAATGACAAGCTGATCAACCCGATGGATCCGGAGAAGAAGAATATCGATGCGGACTGGGATGCCTACGCATCTTCAATAATGAAGAGTATAAAACCGTTCCATGAAGCGATGCGGGGGAAATTTCATCGCGCCACCTATGCGTTCTACGGTGACGATGAGAAGCACAGGACCTGGGGTGATGTCGTCTGGGAGAGCAAGCTGAATCCGGTGCTGAAGTGGACCGATTCGTATGCGAAAGTCGAGAACCTCGAAAATGGACAGGTAATACAGGACAGCGGGACGGGCAGCCAGTCGCTGCTCCAGCGCAGTGGGGGCGATCCCATCTATATGCAATATAACCTGATGCCGCCCGAAGAAAATGGGGATGGGACGGTCCCTATCCGGTCCGGCCGTGCCCCTGCGGGGCAATCCGGTGTGCAGGCCTGTGTGGCCTACCCGGGGGTTGACCACGAGGGTGCGTACAAGAACCGTCCGCAGCAGTACTTCGCGCTATGGGCTGTCACCAGAATTGTTTCCAACGTCAAGGGTACGGTACTGGAATACAAGTGATGCCTCATCAAGCAAACAAATGGCTTTTTTTGCTTCCGTTGCTGGTCGTTTCCGCGTGTGGACGCCAGTTGGCCCCCTTGACCGAGCAGGAGAAACATCACGTGAGTGAACTGACCCAGAACCTGAAACCGTATTGCGTGTGGCGGTATCTGATTGACATGCCGGCCGATGTGCTGATGACGGGTGGCGCGACCGTGCAGGGCGTGAGGATCGAATCAGAGGCCATGACGCATGAAGCGTATCTGCAGGAAGTCGCGAACCGCAAGGCAGAACTCCGGGGTACGAAGAGTATTGACCCGTATCCATTTCTCTATGCCGATGATGAGATCGATGGTTCGGATGCGCACTACTTTGTCCATCGGGGGAACGTGGGTGACGGGCCTAGTCGCCGCGTTTTCGAAGCGTACAAATGGGATCATGGGTATCGGTTCAAGCTTGGAATCGAAGGGAGCGACTTCCTTCATCCCGATCAGACAAAAGATCCTATTGTTCAGCAGATCAAAATAAAGAATGATGTTCCAAAAAAAACACAACTCATATTCGACCTCGTCAAAAGACTCCGCTGGCGCAGCGAGGATGAAATACCTCGGGAACCCGGTCTCTGCTTTTTTGGTGCCTTTCTTCCTGGAAAAGCAACGGACAAGGAAGATGTCGGGACACAGTTTGTGTTTCCCAATAACCGGGATGTGAGTATCGGCATAGGCAGCGATTCAGGTATTCGCGAGTCCAATACTCTATTGCAACGCGGCGCCGAAATCAGCCGTGATTTGAACGCAATTGGGGGAAGGACTGTGCGCAAAGGCTCGGTCAAATTAGAGGGCATTGACGCGGAGGAGTGGCTTCTTACCGGCAAGACGGATCTAGGCGTTCAGGGGACCAAGTGCTTACTTGAAGCGAATTCAACGACGAGCGACGCCCAGTCGCCGCTGCTCACACTCGAGATGAACACCGGCTCTCCAAATGCATTTATGCAGGATCGCATCAAGGCTGCGTCCATGAGCGAGAGCGAAGCCGGCGCCGTGTGGGATATTGTGTCCCGCACACTTCGTCCGCGGCCGAACGGTTTCTGAGGGAGTGCCAATTCCAGTTGACTTCGCAAGCCTGCCCCCTGAGGAGCCTGTACCCGATAACCCACCATCGCGTCTACGCTGGACGATTGTCTTTTTCCTGATCGTGATCGTCGGCGCTTTTATCGTGCTGTTTTTCTGGCCAAAGGGCGAACCAGCCCAGACGCCCCGGTTCTGGACCTGCGTGACGGTTTATCCGTACGGGGTCGCCGCATTCGTGGTCTTGCGGCGCTACAGCGTTTACGAGGGCCGCCGGCTGGATGCCATCGTGTGAAAACGCCCGTGAAAATTATGTGACCGACGTGTTTGCGCAGGCCAGTCGTCCGCTCGGCGTTCTTGCCGCGACCACGAGGTTTGCCAGTGAGGCGAGCGAAGACGCGATTGGAAAATTGCTGGACGGGTCAGTCAAGCTCGAACCGCGGACGGCTCTGAAGCCCGACACTCAACGCGCGTTGGTTCGAGTCACCGGACAGAACCAAGGATGGGATCCGGTTCAGGAACGACGACGAGCGCCGACGGTATGTCCTCGCACGGGCGTTCAGCGAGGGGACCGACGCGGTCGCGGAAGCGGTACGTTCGTTGCCACCAGACTTGGGGTTGAAGGTCCAGTTGATGCTACCGGGCATGGTCGACACGGACGAATCGCTGGCGACCTGGAACAGGCAATGGGTATGGTCGGACCAGGCTGCAGAGAAACGCGAGCTCCTCGAGATCGAGCGCGAACGCACAACGAATGGGCGTCCGCAGCGCGAACTCGAAGGTGCACAGCAACGCGCGTCTCGCGATGGCGAGCGCGCGCAGGCCGAGATCCCGTCCCTGCAGACACAACCGGGGGACTTTCGCCATCAGACGGTTATGCTGGACGGGCGATTTGATGCAATGCGGGCGAGCCACGCTGCACAGGCGCAGGAGCTCGAATTCCTGCGGCGGAACGTGTCCGGTCCGGGTAGTGCAGCACGGCAGGTTCCGCGACGCGCGGCCTGGCAATCCGCCGGCCCCTGTGAAAGCTGTCCGCAAGTCCGGCGTGAAGTTATGAGTCGCACAGGACGCAGTCGGCGGAAGGCGGCCTGCCCGAAGATCGGTGTGTTAGTGCGCTACGAAGGGCGTGTGGTGCGGGTAGTGGCTGAAGCGCGCGGTCAGCGGGCGATCATCAAATCACTTGGCGAAGACGGACGCGCCTTCCGGAACTTGCATGTCGTCAATACACGTTTCACACGCTCAAATAACTGGGGCTCGAGCCAAATACAAGGGGGAAGTGCGATCAAAACGCGGCAAACGTTTGCAAATACTTGTCCTGTAAAGGGTTTCCTGAAGTTTCCCCTTTTGCTGCCGTAAACTCGTGCGCGGCTCCCGATTTTCTTGCCGAGCCCGCCAACGAGTCGCGCCGACGCCATACGGCGGCCCTTTTTGCAGCCGAATTCAATCAGGCGCATCAAGGTCCACCAGCCGCCGCCGCATTAACGCCCACCTGCAACTTTTTTTCCTCATCCAAGTGTCGTTCATGCTGGCAGATTCGCCGGGTCGCGCGCAGTCGCTTCGACCTTCCGGCTCGCAACCGCGCGTGGCCATCCGCGCGCTCGACGACGTCGCGCGCGCCGCCGACGCGGTGATGTATTCCACGCTCGTTCTCTCCGCTATCGCGGCGGTGCTGATCGGCTTCATCTATTACGAACCGCAGCTCGCGCTCGTAGGCGCCGCGCTGTTCCTCGGCGCCGGCAGCTTCGTGTTTTTCTGCGCGCGCGGCACGGCGCTTTCCCGCGTCGCGCTCGCGCTCGCCAATGCCGCGCTCGTCGCGCTGCATATCCAGGCCGCGCATGGTGTCACCGAATTCCATTTCGGCGTGTTCGTCCTGCTGGGCCTGTTGCTCGTCTATCGCGACTGGCGACCGATCGTGCTCGCGCATCGTCTGCGCGTGGCGGCCATCGAGGCGGCGGAGCTGTCGGACATCGTGCGCAGCGTGGTGCGCAAGCGCGAGGTGTGCCTCGCGGTGGACGGCATTCCGGCGAGCGCGCCCACAGCGGTCGCGCTCAAGGGGGCGATCGCCCAGATGGCGCGCGCCGTGCACGAGGTGAGCACGAGCACGGCGCACGTCGAGCAGGCCGCGCTCGAAATCGCGGAAGGCAACGCGAACCTGAGCGCGCGCACCGAACACCAGGCGGGCAGCCTGGAAGAGACGGTCGCCTCGATGGACGTCTTCACGCGCACGGTCATGGCGAGCGCGGAACACGCGCGCGAGGCGAGCGCGTTCGCCCGCGAAGCGTCGACGGTCGCGCAGGCAGGCGACGACGTCGTCGCGCGCATGACCACGACGATGGGCGCTATCGAAGCCTCGGCCAAGCGCATCTTCGAGATCGTCGATGTCATCGAGGGCATCGCGTTCCAGACCAACATTCTGGCGCTCAACGCGGCCGTGGAAGCCGCGCGCGCAGGCGAACAGGGACGCGGCTTTGCCGTGGTGGCCGGCGAAGTGCGCAGCCTCGCGCAGCGCGCCTCGGCCGCCGCGCGCGAGATCCAGCAGCTCGTGGAGAACTCGGCGAACGAAGTCGGAGCAGGCACGCAGCTCGCCGGCGAGGCGCGCGCAGCGATGGAAAGTGTGGTGCGCAGCATTGGCCGCGCGGCCGACATCATGGGCGAGATTACGGCGTCGAGCCACGAGCAGGCGCAGGGCATCGAGCAGGTCAACGCCATGGTCGCGCAGATGGACGACACCACGCGCCGCAACGCCGCTTTGGTGAACGAAGCGGCCGCCGCGTCGTCGTCGCTGCACGCGACGAGCGCGAAGCTGCGCGAGGTGCTCGGCCTCGTCGCGTTGTCGTGATAACGTGGCGCGACGCCCGGGGTGAACGAGTGGTGAACAAGGAGATATTCCCATGATGAGCGTGGTGGGCTGCATCGTCTACAAGCACAATCTGTGGCTCGTCGTCGTCGCGCTGCTGATCTGCGCCGCGGGCTCGTGGGTCGCGGCACGGCTCGTCCTGCGCGCGTTCGCCACGCGTTCGCTGCAGCGCATGGGCTGGTCGTTCATCGCAGCCGTCGTGGCCGCCGCCGATATCTGGTGTACGCACTTCATCGCCATGCTCGGCTTCGAGCCGGGCGTGCCGATCGCCTTCGACCCCGTGCTGACCATCACGTCGCTGCTCATCGCGCTCGTGGGCAGCTTCGCGGGATTTCTGCTCGCCACGAGCCAGGCCGCGAACCGTCTCATGCGCGCGGCGCCCGCGCTGGGCGGCGCGATCGTCGGGCTGGCGGTCGCGCTCATGCATTACGCGGGCATGCTCGCGTATCGCGTGGAAGGCATCGTGATCTGGAATCGCATTGGGATCGCCTTGTCGATCGTGTTTGCGGTCTCGATCAGCGGGCTTGCGCTGCATCTCGCCGGCGTGGCCGCGAGGCGCCCGCAGGAGAACGCAGCCAGCGCGCGGGCAAGCGCCGACGCGTCCGCGCGCGTCGTGGCGGGCGTGCTCGCCCTCGCCATTGCCGCGCTGCACTTCACCGGCATGTCCGCGTTCCAGGTCGTGCCGATGGCGATCAACGGGCACTTTTCGAATCCCGCCGCGTTGCATGCGCTCGCGCTCGCCGTGGCGTGCATGGCGCTCGTGATCGCGGGCGCGGGCTGCGTGAGCTTTCTGCTCGACGACAGCGTGCGCGCCGAATCCGTCGAGCATCTGCGCACGATGGCGATGAGCGACATCCTCACCGGCCTGCCCAATCGCGCGAGCTTCAACGCACGCATCGACGCCGAACTGGCGCGCACGCAGGACACGCGCAAGCTCGCGCTCATCGGCATCGACCTGAACCGCTTCAAGGAAATCAACGACCTGCACGGCCATCATGCCGGCGACGAAGTGCTGCGCATTCTCGCGCGGCGTCTTTCGAGCCTGATGCGCGAAGGCGAGTTCGTGGCGCGCGTGGGCGGTGACGAGTTCGTGGCGCTCACGCGCTTCGCCTCGCGCGAGGAACTCGGCGATCTGCTCTCGCGTCTCGAAACCGCGCTGTACCGGCCGGTGCGCTACGACGACGCCGAAGTGCTCTCGGGCGCGAGCCTTGGCGTCGCCATTTATCCGGACGACGCCACCACCAAGACCGTGCTCATCAACAACGCCGACCTCGCCATGTACCGCGCGAAGGCGGACCTCGCGCAGTCGGTGTGCTTCTACGAGCCGGCGATGGACGAAATCGCGCGGGCGCGCCGCTCGCTCACGCACGACTTGCGCGAGGCGCTCGCGCGCGCGCAGTTGAGCGTGCACTACCAGGTGCAGACCTCGATCGCGAGCGGCGAAATTTGCGGCTATGAAGCGCTGCTGCGCTGGGAGCATCCGCGGCTCGGCTTCATCTCGCCCGCCGAATTCATTCCGCTCGCCGAAGAGAATGGCCTCATTCTCGGCATTGGCGCCTGGGTGCTGCGCGAGGCGTGCACGCGTGCCGTTTCGTGGTCGCCGCCTTACAAGGTGGCCGTGAATCTCTCGCCCGTGCAGTTCTCGCACGCGGATCTGCCGAAGCTCGTCGAGACCGTGCTGGTCGAGACCGGCCTCGCGCCCGAGCGGCTGGAACTGGAACTCACCGAGACGACCATTTTCGCGGACCGCGAGCGCTCGCTCGACGTGCTGCAGCGAATCAAGGCGATTGGCGTGAATATCGCGCTGGACGACTTCGGCACCGGTTACTCGTCGCTCGACACGCTGCGCTCGTTCCCGTTCGACAAGATCAAGCTCGACCAGTCTTTCATCAGCGAGGCCGAGTCGAGCCGCCAGGCCACCGCGATCATTCGCGCGGTGCTCGCGCTCGGCAAGAGCCTCGGTATTCCGGTGCTGGCCGAAGGCATCGAAACCGAAGCGCAGCTCACGCTGCTAGCCGACGAAGGCTGCGACGAAGTGCAGGGCTTCCTGCTCGGCCGCCCGGCGCCGCTCAGCCATCTCGTGGCGAGCGGGCAGCTCTCGCTGCTCGCCGACGATAAAGAAGCGCTGGGCGCGGTTCGAGGTTAACCGCCCTCGCTGCCGTAGTCCACGAAACGCGGCGCGCATTGCGGCTGCCACGCGCCGCCGCTCTGGGCGAACGCGCCGCGCGCCGTGTTGTGCGCATCGAGCGGTGCTTCCGCAAGACTCAGCACGGGCGTGACGCACGCGTCGCTGTCTTCGAACACGGCGGTCCATTCTTCGCGCGTGCGCGTGGCAACCGTCTGGGCGATGCGCTCCTGCACGCGCGGCCAGTGCGCCCGGTCGCGCTGCGGCAGCTCGAGCAGGTCTTCGGCGCCGATGCCTTTCATGAACGCGGCGTAGAACTGCGGCTCGATGCAGCCCACGGCGATATAGCGGTCGTCCGAGCAACGATAGGTGCGATAGAAAGGCGCGCCGCCGTCGAGCAGATTCGTGCCGCGCTCGTCCTGCCAGTGCCCCGCCGCGTAGAAGCCATACATCATGCTCATCAGCATGGCCGCGCCGTCGGTCATCGCGGCGTCGACCACGCAGCCTTCGCCCGTCGAACGCGCGCGCAGGATCGCGGCCACCACACCGAACGCGAGCAGCATGCCGCCGCCGCCGAAGTCGCCGACCAGATTCAGCGGCACCACGGGCTCGCCGCCCGCGAGACCCACCGCATGCAGCGCCCCCGAGATTGCGATGTAGTTGATGTCGTGGCCCGCCGTGTGCGCGAGCGGCCCCGTTTGCCCCCAGCCGGTCATGCGGCCGTAGACGAGCGAGGCGCGCCGCGCGCGGCACACTTGCGGGCCGAGCCCGAGCCGCTCCATCACGCCTGGGCGAAAGCCTTCGATCAACGCATCGGCGCTCGCGATCAGATCGAGTGCGCGTGCAATGTCGTCGCGGCTCTTGAGGTCGAGCGCGACGTATTCGCGCCCGCGCGCAAGCGGTCCGGACGGCGCGGGGGCGCCCTCGCGGCCGATGCAGATCACGCGCGCACCCATTTGCGCGAGCAGCATGCCGCAGAACGGTGCGGGACCGAGCCCCGCAAACTCCACGACGGTAACGCCTTCCAGAGGCTTGATCATGTGTACTTTCCTGCCTGCTTGCTGGTGTGTCGATTCACGCGCCCTCACAGCGTGCGCGCGATGATTTCCTTCATGATCTCGTCGGTGCCGCCGTAGATGCGCATCACGCGCGCGTCCACCCACGCGCTGCCGACCACATACTCGGACATGTAGCCGTAACCGCCGTGTAGCTGCAGGAATTCGTCGAGCAGCTGGTTCTGCAGTTCGGTCGCGTTGAGCTTCGCCATGGCGGCGTCCACGGGCGAAAGCTCGCGGCGCAGGTGCCGCGCGATGCAGTGATCGACATAGGTGCGCACCATCTCCGCCTTCGCGCGCGCATGTGCGAGTTTGAAACGTGCATTCTGGAAATCGAAGATAGCCTGGCCGAACACCTTGCGATCGCGCGTATAGCGGATCGTGCGCTCGAGCATGCCCTCGATCGAGGCGGCGGCGCGCACCGCGATCACGAGCCGCTCCTGCGCCAGTTCGCGCATGAGGTACGAGAAGCCCTGGTTCTCCTCACCAAGCCGCTGCGCGACGGGCACACGCACGTCCTCGAAAAACAGCTCGGACGTGTCTTGCGCGCGCAGGCCGATCTTGTCGAGCTTGCGCCCCTTGCTGAAACCCGGCGTGCCCTCTTCGACCACGATCAGCGACACGCCCTTGCCGCCCAGTTCGGGCGCGGTCTTGCACACCACAACGACGAGGCTCGCATTCTGTCCGTTCGTTATGAAGGTCTTCTGGCCGTTGATGACGTAGTGGTCTCCATCTTTGCGCGCGGTCGTGCGCACCGACTTGAGGTCGCTGCCGGTGCCCGGCTCGGTCATGGCGATGGCGCCGATATGCTCGCCGCGCGCGAGCTTCGGCAGCCACTTGCGCTTTTGCGCCTCGCTGCCGTACGCGAAGATATACGGCGCGACGATGTCCGAATGCAGCGGAAAGCCGATGCCGCTCGCATTCACGCGCGCCAGCTCCTCGATCATGATGGCCGCGTGGCCGAAGTCGCCGCCGCCACCGCCGTACTCTTCGGGAATCGTGCAGCACAACAGGCCTTCCTCGCCCGCTCGCCGCCACACCGACTTCGGCACGATGCCTTCTTGTTCCCATTGATGATGGAACGGCACGATTTCGCGCTCGATGAAGCGTCGGGCCTGTTCGCGGAAAATCTCGTGATCGTCACGGAATACAGTGCGCATCGGGGGTGTCTCCAGTGTCTCTTGCTATTTCGTTATCCGTATCAAGCCGCGGGCTGGCGGTAGCGTTCCTTGAGAATGCGCCGTAGCAGCTTGCCATTGTCGTGGCGCGGCAGCGCCTCCTCGAACTCGACCGAGCGCGGCACCTTGATAGGCGAAAGGCGCTCTCGGCAGAACGCGATC
Organism: Paraburkholderia sp. CNPSo 3076; assembly: GCF_026343935.1. Classification (NCBI taxonomy): domain Bacteria; kingdom Pseudomonadati; phylum Pseudomonadota; class Betaproteobacteria; order Burkholderiales; family Burkholderiaceae; genus Paraburkholderia; species Paraburkholderia sp. CNPSo 3076. The sequence continues at coordinate 36,738 of NZ_JAPMAL010000042.1, forward strand.
AGCTCCTCGGCGAGCTGCGGGCTCGCGGCGTCGCGCTCGCGCGGCTGCACGACCGCTTTCACGGTCTCGCCGAATTCGGGGTGCGGCACGCCGATCACGGCGGCGTCGGCCACGGCGGGATGCTCGGCGAGCACGTTCTCGATCTCTTGCGGATACACGTTCACGCCGCCGCTGATGATGAGGTCCACGCGCCGGTCGCTCAGGTACAAATAGCCTTCGGCATCGACATGGCCGATGTCGCCATAGGTCGCCCAGCCGTGGCGGTTGTAGACGCTGCGCGTCTTCACCGGATCGTTGTGGTACTCGAAAGCCGGCCCGCCTTCAAAAAACACGCGGCCAATCTCGCCCACGGGCAGTTCGTGATCCTCATCATCGACGATATGGATCTGTCCGTATTTCGAGCGTCCCACCGAGCCGCGATGCGCGAGCCATTCGTCTGAGTCGATCGCCGTGAGGCCCACGCTTTCCGAGCCCGCGTAGTACTCGTAGATCACCGGGCCGAACCACGCGATCATCTGCTCCTTGATGTGCGGCGGGCAGGGCGCGGCGGCGTGGATCGCCACGCGCAGGCTGCTCACGTCGTATTGCGCGCGCGTAGTCCCGGGCAGATTCAGGAGGCGGATGAACATCGTCGGCACCCACTGGCTGTGCGTGACACGGTAGCGCGCGATGGCGTCGAGCGCAGCCTCGGCGTCGAACTTCTGCAGCACGATGGCGCGGCCGCCCGTGTGCAGCATGCGCATGAGGTAGCGCAGCGGCGCGGCGTGGTAGAGCGGCGCGGTGCTCAGGTAGATGGAATCGGCGTTGAAGCCGAACGTCTTGCGCCATGCTGCGGTTTCGGTGTCGTCGGCATCGCGCTGCTCGAACGGCACGGGCGGCTTGCGGATGCCTTTGGGCAGGCCGGTCGTGCCCGATGAATAGAGGAAGTCGCGTCCGCGCGGAAGCGGCGGCAGCGGCGCGCTCGCATCGACCCCGGCGAGTGCCGCTTCGAGCGAAGCGAAGCCGGGCGGCGTCTCACCCGCGCCAGCCACGAAACAGGCGACGCCCTGCGCGGCGCCTTCCGCCACGAGCGTGGCGGCGAGTTCGTGCATGGCCTGCGAAACGATCAGCACGCGCGCGCCGCAGTCCTCGAGGACGTGCGCGGCCTCGCGTGTTTTCAACTGGATGCTGATGGGGGTGTAATAGAGGCCGGCGCGTTCGGCGCCGATGGCGATGACGGCGAGCGCGGGGTGGTTCTCGAACAGCAGCGCGATGCCGTCGCCGGGTTGCAGGCCGAGGCCGAGGAGCCAGTGCGCGATGCGCTCCGCGCGTTCGTCCAGCTCCTTGTAGGTGATGATCTGGTTGAGTGCGGGGAAGCACAGGGCTTCCCGCGTGGGTGCTGCTACAGCTAGTTCGCGGACACGCTCCACGGTCTCGTCTCCATGTCATGCGCGGCCCCAGTCATGCTGCCGAGCGCTGCCTCCACGCGCCTGACAAGCGACATCAGCCGGGGGGCGATGTCGTCGGTCAGCTGGTTGCCGCTGATGTTGAAAACTGCAATCGAACAGCTAAAAACCCAATACTCGTCGTCGATCGGGGCGGACAACGGAATCGCCACCGAATGGATCTCGCGCTGCATGTCGCCGTGCGAGAGCGTGCAGCCGTGCGCACGCAACTCCTGCTGCGCAAGCGCGAGGCGCTGCGCGAGCAACTCGCCCTTGGCGGGGTCGCGCGCGAGCGTTTCCTGCAAGTACTGCTCGCGCTCCGCGCCCGGCACGGTCCACAGATACGCGCGGCCCGACGCCGTGCGCGAAAGCGAGAGCCGCGTGCCCGTTTCCGAGCGATACACCGCGCTGCCTTCGCCCTGAATCACTTCGGCGTACGCCATGTTCAGGCGGTAGCCCACCGCGAGCGTCACCTGGCCGTGGCAGTAGTCCGCCAGCTCCTGCATCATCGGCCGCGCGATCTGCCGGATCGTCATGCGGCCGAGCGCCGGGGCGGCGAGGCTCAGCATCTCCGTGCCGAGCACATACTTCGAAATGCGCTCCGAATAACGCAGCAGGCCGAACTCCGCGAGCGTGTTGATGAGCCGCAGCGCCGTGGGCTTGGGCAGCCCCGTGCGCTCGACCAGATCGCGCGCCGACAGCTCCGCGTCTCCCATCGAAAAGCACTGCAGGATCCGGATGCCGCGCGCGAGCGCGCTCACGAGTTGCGAGTCGGCGGCGTCGTCGGTGCGGGAGTTGGCCTGATCGTTCATGTCGGGTCCTTCGTCGGGGTAAGGGCGCGGCGCGCCGGTGCGGCTCGCGGCAAACCCCGGATTCTAGCTTTCCGCTGCACGCCGGAACAATTTTTCAAGACGCCTGGCTCATTTTTTCGCCTTCGCGCTGCCGGGCCGCTCTTAGCCGCGTATTGACGTCTCCTTTTTCGATCTCTAGGGTTCAAGCCGCCCAAACAGTGTTCCGGATTGTGAGTCAGAAAGCAATAAAAATGATCCTGACGTGCCGAAATATGTTTACCACTATTGAAATAGTGAGTTAGAAAGGTGTATTTTGAGTCAAGCGATTCATTTTTCATGTCACTTCCAATCGTTGAGAGAACCATGACCAACAGCGCGGTAATCGTCGACGCAGTGCGCAGCCCGATGGGCCGGACCAAGGCGGGCGGCGGCTTCGTCGACCTGCACCCCGTGGATCTGCTCTCGCAGGTCCTGCGGCAACTGATCCTGCGCAACGACCTCGACCCCGGCAGCGTGGACGACGTGATGATCGGCTGCGTGAGCCAGGTGGGCGAGCAGGCCTCCACGCCGGGCCGCCTCGCGTGGCTCGCGGCGGGCTTTCCGCAGCACGTGCCGTCCACCACCATCGAGCGCAAGTGCGGGTCGAGCCAGCAGGCGATCCATTTCGCCGCGCAGGCGATCATGGCGGGCGTCAACGAGATCGTCGTGGCCGGTGGCGTCGAGTCGATGAGCCGCGTGCCGATGGGCTCGTCGCGCATCGGCCGCGATCCGTATGGGGCGCTGTACCACGCGCGCTATCCCGAAGGCATGGTCGGGCAGGGCGTGAGCGCCGATCTCGTGGCGCAGAAGTGGGCGCTCACGCGCGAGGCGCTCGACAGCTACTCGGCCGAGTCGCACCGCCGCGCCGACGCCGCGCGCGCCGCGGGCCAGTTCGCGCGCGAGATCGTGCCGATCGATGTGCCAGGCGCCGACGGCGTGCGTCGCGTGGACCTCGACGAAACCATTCGCGCCGGTACGACCGTCGAGCGGCTCGCGAGCCTCGCCCCCTCGTTCGAAAGCGCCGAACTCGCGGCGCGCTTTCCTGGCATCCGCTGGAACGTGACGGCGGGCAACGCCTCGCAAATCTCGGATGGCGCCTCGGCGCTGCTCATCATGAGCGAGCAGAAGGCGGCGCAACTGGGATTGAAGCCGCGTGCGCGCATCGTGGCGTTCGACGTCTGCGGCGACGATCCGCTGATGATGCTGACCGCACCCATTCCCGCCACGCAACGTCTGCTGAAGAAACGCGGCCTCACCATCGACGATATTTCGCATTTCGAAGTGAACGAGGCATTTGCCGCCGTGCCGCTCGCCTGGCAGAAGGCGCTGGGCGCGGACGCGGCGCGGCTGAACCCGGCGGGCGGCGCAATCGCGCTCGGGCATCCGCTCGGCGCCTCGGGCGCGCGCCTCATGACCACGATGCTCAATTCGCTCGAAGTGAGCGGCGGCCGCTACGGCCTGCAGACGATGTGCGAGGCGGGCGGCATGGCCAACGCGACGCTCATCGAACGCCTCTAAAGCGCGACCACGAACGACGAAGGAGAAACGACACATGGACGAACAGAACAAATTCGCCGGCACGGTGGCGGTGGTGACGGGCGGCGCTTCGGGGCTGGGCCTCGCGAGCGCAAAGCGGCTGCTGGCAAAAGGCGCACAGGTCGTGATCGCCGATCTCGCCAGCTCACGCGGCGCGGCCGTGGCCGATGAACTCGGCGCGCACGCGAGCTTCGTGCCCGCCGACGTGACGAGCGCCGACGACATGAACGCCGTGTTCGAGGCGGCCACGAAGCGCGGCACGCTGCGCTCGCTCGTGCATTGCGCGGGCCGTGGCGGCGCGGTGCGCCTGATCGAGAAGGACGGCTCGCCGGGCTCGCTCGAAGCCTACGAGAACGTGGTGCGCGTGAATCTCTTCGGTACCTTCAACGCGCTGCGCCTCGCCGCGGCGGCGATGGCGCGCAACGAGCCCGATGCCGGAGGCGAGCGCGGCGCTTGCGTGCTCACCGCTTCGGTGGCCGCGTACGAAGGGCAGATCGGGCAGGTGCCGTATGCGTCGTCGAAGGCGGGCGTGGTGGGCATGACGCTCGTGGCCGCGCGCGACCTCGCGAGCAAGGGCATCCGTGTGTGTACGATCGCGCCCGGCCTGTTCGACACGCCGCTGCTCGCGCGCCTGCCCGAGGAGATTCGCGAATCGCTTGGCCGCATGGTGCCGTTTCCGCCGCGACTCGGTGAAGCCGACGAGTTCGCCGCGCTCGCGCTGCATATTCTGGAGAATCCGATGCTCAACGGCGAGACCATTCGCCTTGACGGCGCGATTCGCATGCAGCCGCGCTGAGCGAGGCCGACCATGAGCGACGAATTGCGGACCGAGACCCGCGACGGCATCCAGATCCTCACGATCAACCGTCCCGAGGCGCGCAACGCCTGCACGAAGGCGGTGGCCGAAGCGATAGCCGCCGCGCTGGACGAACTGGAGCAGCGCGACGACCTGCGCCTCGCCATCATCACGGGCGCGGGCGGTACGTTTTGCGCGGGCATGGACCTGAAGGGCTTTCTCAAAGGCGAACGGCCGAGCCTGCCGGGCCGCGGCTTTGCCGGGCTCACTGAAGCGCCGCCGCGCAAGCCGCTCATTGCGGCGGTCGAAGGCTACGCGCTCGCGGGTGGATTCGAAGTCGTGCTGGCGAGCGATCTCGTCGTGGCCGCGAACAACGCGCAGTTCGGTCTGCCCGAAGTGAAGCGCGGGCTATGCGCCGCGGCGGGCGGATTGTTGCGCCTGCAGCAGCAGTTGCCGGAGCGCATCGCCATGGAACTCGTGCTCACGGGTGACATGTTCGGCGCGCAACGCGCCTTCGAGTTCGGCCTCGTCAACCGTCTCACCGCGCCGGGCGAAGCGCTGGCGGGCGCGCTGAAACTCGCGCAGAAGATCGTGGCAAACGGCCCGCTCGCGGTCGCCGCGAGCAAGCGCGTGATGCGCGAGTCACGCGACTGGTCCAGTGCTCAGATGTTCGCGCGTCAGCGCGAGATCACCGACCCGGTGTTCGCTTCCACCGACGCGCGAGAGGGCGCGGCGGCGTTTGCGGAGAAGCGCAGGGCGGTGTGGCAGGGGAGGTAGTGCGCCCCTTTCGTCAGGCGTGCGTGAGCGTTCTTCGCAGCGCCGTAAAGAACAGTTCCGACTGCAATCGCTCGCCCTGAATCTGGTCGGCCACGCGCTGCGCGAGATCGACCGCCACCGGTCGCAACGCGCGCCCGGTAGAACCCGCGAGCACCTGTGCGGCGCATGCGCGTTCCAGGTAATAGAGGTCGTCGAACGCGTAGTCGATGCGCTGGCCGCACACCACCACGCCGTGGTTGCCGAGGAAGCCGATATCCTTGCCGTCGAGCGCATGCGCAATGCGCTCGCCTTCCTCGGGGCCGAGCGCGAGCCCGTTGTATTCGCGGTCCAGCGCGACGCGGCCGTGGTAGCGCATGGCGTTCTGCGACAAGGTCGTATCGAGCCCGCAGTCCTCCGTGAGCGTGAGAGCGGTTGCGTAGGGCATGTGGGTATGCAGCACACAGGCTTTCTTTGCGATCCCGTGGATGGCTGCGTGAATGAACATCGCCGTCGGTTCGACGGCATGGCGGCCTGCCATCACGCGCCCCTGTGTATCGACGATGACGATATCGTCGGCCATCACCTCGCTCCACATCAGGCCGCGCGGGTTCAGCAGAAACAGGCCGTCTTCGCCGGGAAGCGCAACGCTGAAGTGATTGCATACGCCCTCACCCAGCCCGAAATGCGCGGCGGCACGCAGCGCGAGCGCTAGATCTGCGCGCAGCGTCGCGACTTCCGGGTGGTGGAACAACTCGTCGCTTTCAATGGCTCCGGCATGGTGCACTGCATTGCTCATGGGTCGTGGCTCCTGTTCTTCAGATGACCGCGTTGCGTCTGTGTCGCAACCCGCATTCCTCATTCGCCGTTCATCGCAAGCGGCACTTCGAGCCCCACCTTCACGCGGCTCATGCTCACCAGCGTCTTGAACCGCTTCACGTTGTTGTTCGAGAAGAATAGCTCGCGCGTGAGTTCCGTGTACTGGTCCATGTTTCGCACCGCGAAAATGAGCACGAAATCCCACTCGCCCGCGACGTAGTAGCACTGCTGAATCTGTGGGCAGCGCTCAAAGGTGCGCTTCATGGCGTCGAGCGGGCGGGTATGGTTAATAGATACGCCTGTTCAGATGTCAAAAATTACCTTAAGTGACTGTTTTATATGATGAAAATAGTAATATTTATCCGTATAGAGATACATTATGTGTGTGATACGTCACCTGAATCCCCGTTTTCGACGGTTACCAACGGATTGGAATACATTTTCGTGCGACGGGCACGCAACTTTCCAAAAGGAGGGTGAATCGCATTGCTAGGCGCGACGGTGACCGCAGCGCCATTAAGGAGCACTATTGCTCGCCGCGGCGCCGAACGCGGCACCTCCCTCGCGCGCGCGCCGATTGTCGTTTCCGTGCAGGTAGGTTGAGGTCGTCGCAATCGACACGTGCCAAAGGTTGTCGCGCACGGCCACGAGGTCCACCGCGGCGCCAAGCGCATGCGATGTATGGGTACGGCGCAGCCAGTGGGGGCTCACGCGCCGCAGCTTAGCGGCGAGTACAGGGTCGCGAGTATGCACGTGCTCTGCTGCACCCTGGAAAAACTCACCTATGATTTGCCGCAACCTCGCCGCGCCGATGCCGGGCTTGCCCGGCGCGTTCTGCGTACTTCGCGGGCGCGTTGCGTGATTCCCGTCGAGCACACACACCAGCGGCGTGGACGGCACCAATCTGGCCCGAATAACTGGCGGGCCCTGCGATTTCAGGTGGCGCGGCGCGTCGCGCGCAAGCGGCGCCAGTGCCACGCGCCCCGACGTGGTGCCCTTGCCGGTTATCGCAAATGGCGTATTCGCTCATCGGGTATGGGCGTGGCGACGTGCGTCATGGCACGCCTGTCGCACCACGTCGGCACCGACGGGTTGATCCGGGAAGCGGCCGGGAAACAGCCGGTACTGGGGCCGGCCGATACACCAGTAGCTGCGCAGGACCTCCAGCAGCCGTGGCGAGAGCATTACGTAGCGGTCGACGCGCCCCTTGCCCTGTTCGACACGTAGCATCATGCGCTGGCTATCGATATCGCCGACCTTCAGCCGGGTGGCTTCCGAGATGCGCAAGCCGGCGGCATAGGCTGCGATCAGCACGGTACGGTGCTTGACGCTTCGGATCGCTTCAAGGAACCGGGTGATCTCGTCCTGACTGAGGATCACCGGGAGTTTGCGCGGTGTCCGCGGTATCGGGAGTTCTTCGACGGCCCACTCGCGTTTGAGTGTGATGTGGTACAGGAAGCGCAGTGCCGCAGTGGCCACCACCAGCGTGCTGGGGGAACGCCGCTGGACTTCAATCAGATGGACTTGCCAGGCGCGCACCTCCTCCGGCCCGAGCAGTTCGGGGGAGCGCCCAAAGTACCTGGCAAAGTTGCTCACCTGCTGGAGATACTGGTCAACTGAGAAGAAAATAAAGACTCATCAACTGCAGTAAAAACGCGCTCCAGAGAAGAATACTTATCGTCCTAGCCGCGTATATGTCGGCATTTTGAAGATTCCGCAAGCGCGATCAACGACTGGAAACGCTTTCCTTCGGGGCAGCTATCAAGACCGGGGTTACTCAAAGTCGCTCGAGCATCGGTTGAAGATGGTTGAGCACTTTGACGACATCTGGATGTTTAACCTCTTTCCCCTGTGCGTATTTTTTAAGCTTTCTCTCGAGCGAATATGACGCCGCTAGCATTTGGTTGGCAGATTTCGTCGTATCGAGAGCGTTCGTCAAACCCTTAAATTTGCTCGTTTCCTTGTGCGCCTGCCATGTACTGTCGAGCGCTTGTGCGACTTCTCCGGTCTTTTTTCCGATTACATCGTATGAGTCATACATCTGCAATGACTTGACAGAGGCGCCCATTTGCGAGAGTTGATGCATTCCGAGCGTCGGTTTATCCAGGTGCTCCGCGTGAGTACCCGGATCGTCCTGAGCATAAATCACCTTGCAACAAGGGAATGCATGCGCGATCATCGCCGCGCACATCTTGCAGGGCTTTAAGGTGGTGTATACGGCGACAACGCCTTCGCGGCCTTGCACGAATGAATCGAACTTCGACATGTAGGCCTGAACCAGATTCACCTCGGCATGGAAGGTCTCATTGCGCGCTTTCATGTTTTCAGCTATCGCGAGCACGCGCCCTTGCGAACTGACCAACAGGGCCGCGATGCTGTGTCCGTGGTTAAGGATCATACCGGGGCCTTGGGTCGTATGTCCGAGAAAAGCCCCGCGATACCCCGCTCGGCGGTATGCCGCGGCCATATAGAGGCGATGAATATGCGTAGCGTTGCCTGAAATGACATCGACGCCAGGCACTTCGCCGGTTTGCGGGTTCGCACATCTGGCCAGGTACTCCCTGTCGAGTACAAGCGTAGGGTCTATGGGTATAAAGCGGATGGTTTGCGCACGTTTATAAGCGGCCTGTACTTCACCATCTCGGTCCCGGTCCTCAACGTCGTAGATTTCATCTTCCTCGAGTGGTCTTTGCGAAACAGGGGTGCCTTTGAACTCGTTGATGGCGTAGAAATACTCAAGCATGCCCATGCACATCATGGTTGCAGGTGATTTCAACGTGCTATTACAGACGACAAAGTTTTTTGGCGAAAGTCCATGGCCGCATACTCCCTGAATCAGATTTATGATCGATGGCCACGACTTATACGCGGGAGCGTGGAATATCTCGCCCGGTTTGTTTTCGAAATAGCCGTACGCGAAGTCGGCCCGACCCAGCAGGACTCGCAAATGATTCATGATGCATGCGTGCTCGATATCGCTAAGCATGAGAGTTTCTCCGGCTTTTCGCGTGAACGAAGCCAGCTGCGCGGCAAGCCGGAGGGCGCACGGTAGTTTCAGACCTTCCAAGGCTTTCCAGGTGGTCAGCGACAAGCTGCGGCTTCCTGAAGACTCTAGGATACCTACGAAGAAATCACCAGGGGTCAGCCTGGTGATCTCCATAGGGTGAAAAATAATGCGAATTGAATTGAAGTTTCACTCGGGGCGTGATGTTTCCAAATCTCTTTCCTTTTAACGATTTGGCTTGTGTTGCAGTCGTTCAGGACCTCGCCTGATCGCTTTCAACACTGTCAGCGAGTCCCAATAGCAAGGCGGCGCCATCGCCGTGCCAAGCGCTGCCGTGCATGCACGCGAGCGTGATCGGGTGAAGTTCGGCGAGGCGCTCCAGCATGGCACCGGCGTTTCTGGTGTGTGAGAAGTAATCTATCTGCCGACGGAATGCCTCGCTGGGTTCAAGGATGTCGCTCTCGGTCAGCGCCGGGTGATGAGAGCCGCCCTGAGTGAAAAGGTCGCCACATAGAAGGGTTCCCGACGTGGTCTCCATAAGGAAGCCGCATTCCCATGCATGCGGCAAATGCGGGGTGTCAAGCCACCGCACGCTGTGCCGACCGAGACTCACTGTCTCGTTATCCTCGAGCGCGCGTGGCGGCCTGTTGGCATAGTCACCGACGGAGACCATGGCGGCGATCCGGCCGCATAGTGGCTCCGCGCGGGGTGCCGCAGCGAGGAAATCGTTGAGCGCGCCACATTCATCGGCCTCGAAATGGGACAGGCCGATGTAGCGCAGACGATTGACGGGCATGATCAGACAGACGGCTTCCTGGACCACTGCAAAAAGTGCGCGCAGACCAGTATGAAACAGCAGTGGCTCGTCGTCGTCGATCAGATATTGGTTGAACGAGAAGCCACCCCCACCCGGCAGCTCAACGGGTGTGGCGATCCGATAGATATGATCGGCGATTTCGTCGATTGATGTTCCGTTGGTAAGGGATAGGGTCGCCATGCTGCGCTCCTTTTCGTGGTGCGGGTGCCGTCGATTCGCGGGTAACGTTCCAACCATTCAACCGCGGTCGATGTGCTTGTGGCGGCCGCACCGCGTGTCTGAGTGGGTAGGCCAGGTCGTCGAAGCCATAAAGCTGCGTTGTGGAACGGGAAGCTGGTCGTATGCAATCGATGTCGCGGTAAGGCTGCGATGGAAAAGCGCCCCGCCGGCGTTGCGTTACGGGCGGGGCGAAAAGCGCACTGGACTGTCGCCCGCGCCGGGGGCCATCATCGAGTCGGTTCAAAAAGAGAATAAGCCGAAAGGGGCGAGGGACTTGATCGAGAGCGTAGCAATCTGCACTGAACGGTGCGGGACCGCACATCTGGCCCGCGTGAAAGCGCTTTCCTCAAGGTGGGCGAATAGGCAGAGGGCGCAGCGAAGCTGGCGGTTTTGCTTGCAGCCGGAACGGCGCAGCCATGTTAGGCGGCGCTGCCTGTTCCGTCGGTTTCCTGCTCAGCGAACTCACGGATCTGGTGAAGGCCCGCGAGGTGTTTGAGGGCACCGACGTCGCGGCGCTTCGGGAATTCGAGGACGCGAATTCTGGCCTGATCGGCAAGTTCATTGGTTTGACCGAGTCGCGTCGTGAGTCGTTTTTCAGAAAAATCACCGCAAACGCCGATGACAAGGCGGCGAGCAATTTCCTCGTGTTGGCGATCATTGGACTGCTCCGGGCGCGAGACGTTATTGAACTGCGGGACCGGTACCGCTTTTCGCTCACCCCGGGTTCGGGAAACCGGACCACAGCCGCTTCCCTGTATGAATATGCGGGCGAAGTGGGCAAGCTCTACGACTACAAGCGGCCTTCCGAGGTCTTTGACGCAGTCTGGCTCGACGATTGGGGCGGCGACGAGCCAGAGGGTGACGGTGACGAGAGCGGCGACGTCGACGAGCCTGAGGATGACCGCGTCGACTCCGGCGCGCCTGTACCGGCAACCCGATTCCAGCAGTGGCCCGAGGAGAGGCCGGTCGCGGCCGAGCCCCCGCAGCGCGTCCTCGTATACATCGGCAAATCTCTCGACTTCCGCATTGACGGAGAGGGCCGCCTGTGTGACGTCAGGACGTGCCCGTCGGGCGCGGAGCTCTATTGGCTTGCTGCGATCGCAGAGGGGTCCGTTGGGCTACGGGGAAGGTTTTTTGAATCGATGCCGGACAGCGTGGCTGTCGCGCGCACTCTCATAGAAGTGTCGGAGGGTGAGACGACGACGGGCAAGCCAGCGACCATGTGGTTGTCAAGCAGCGCGCTGAAAGCTTTTAATCTCGGTGAACGCCGCGGTCTGCACGAGTGGGAGGCGGGTGTTGCGCGTCGTGCCGAAGGCAAATGGTTCGCTGAGTGCATCGCGGATGTCGTATGCGGGACACGCCGATGGCGGTCGCCAGATGTGATTTCCCGGAACCCGCCCACCGACTAGAACCACGTTGTGTGCGCCCTCGGTGAACGTCATGCCGGCCAGTTGCATGACGAGCTGGCGATCGTCCGGCGAGCCATCAAAGTCGAAGCCGGCGATGTCCTGATGCACCGGGAACTTCGCCGCGTTCATCTGGTGGCTGACCGAACGCACGTGTTGGTAGTTTCCCTGAGGCCATCATGAAATCAGTCTAACGGTTGATTTCAGCAATAAATCGTCCAATAAGAATATCCGCACTCCCGTCGGTAGTGCCGCGATCTGCGGCACTCCGTGCGAGCGATTTTTTTCTGCAAAAACTGGTTGCGAGGAGTCGGAAGTGATGGATCAGAAGAAGACGAAGAGGGCGGGTTGGCTTCTTGGTGTGATGGCCGCAGCGTGTTCACCGCTAGCTCATGCGCAGGGTAGCGTAACGCTTTACGGAACGATCGACACGGGCCTCACATATGTGAGCAATCAGCAGGTTTCGACGTCGGGCGGCCAGGTGTCTGGAAAAAGTTCAGTGTCGGTGACGACCGGAAACCTGGCGCCTGCGTCTTTCGGCATTCGCGGTACGGAGGACCTGGGTGGCGGCACCAGTGCGATATTCAATTTGCAGAATTACTATCTATCGAACAACGGTGCAATGTTTCAGGCAAATAACCTGTTTGATGCTACGGCGATGGTTGGACTGAAATCGGACAGATGGGGTCAACTGACGCTCGGGCGCCAGTTCGACTCATACACCAATGCTCTCGCACCGTTTGCAGTCAGCAACAACTGGGCGGGGCCATTCGGTGCGCACTTCGGAGATATCGACAACCTGAACGCTGCTTTCAACCTGAACAACAGCATCCAATATTCGAGCCCGGCTTTTCACGGACTGAGCCTGAGCGGAACCTTCAGCCTGGGGGGCCAACCCGGAGCCTTTGCCACCAACCGCGCATGGGCTATGGGCGCCAGCTATACCGACGGCGCTCTCTCGCTGGGAGCGGGCTATCTGTCATTGCGCAATCCCCTCACAGCTGCGCTGGGTGGCAGTTCGGGGTATATCGGCGAATTGAGCTGCGGGCAGAGTCCTTCCAGCTATTGTGAATTGCATGACGCCGACGAACTGCGGACGTTTGGACTGGGTGGCAATTACACGGTGGGTAATCTGACTATTAGCGGCACGCTGACGCGCGCGATGCTGCTGGGGAGCCGGTATCTGATATCCACGGGCGGGCCCGTCAGCGATTTCCGGTTCGATACTGCGGAACTGGGCGGATTGTATAGCGTCACGCCAGCCCTTCAGGTAGGGCTCGCCTACAGTTACACGCGCGCGAAAATTCAGGTGCTCGACTCGAATACGAACATCAACAAGATTTCGCTTGGCGGTATTTATTCGCTGTCGAAGCGGACCCAACTCTACGCAACGGGCAATTTCGAAAAGATGAGTGATGCGGGCCTCGGCATTAACCCCGTGACAGGTGCTTTCGAAAACTACGCCCAGCTAGCGTACCTGGGTACCTCGAATTCTTCGTCCCAGCTCGAGATATCAGTGGGGATCAAGCATAATTTCTGACGTCGAAATGTGCCGGAAGGCGCAGATCATGAGGAGAGCGGGTTGCCGACGGAGTTCCTCAGTAACCATCCCGCGGGGAGCGCCAGTCCCCCGGATCCGTTCGGGGTTCCGCCAAAAAATCAGCCATGAGGTTGATGCCGGCAAAGATAATATTACGCAGAATCAACCTCTGTATGCCCCACCTGGAATCAGGTGGAGTATTGAACGATCGGCTTGTTTCTGAACAAAGAAACATCGAGACATCTTCATTGATAGGAGCACATTATGGACTACAGCATCGATCAAACGATTCAGAACCACAAATATGTCCCCGAAAGCGAGTGGGTGACTCTCGAAGAGATGGCGGATGGCTTTTCCGAGCACAAATATCCGAACACGTCGTTGCTCGCTGGGGTTCGGGAAGTTTTTCGTTTCGACAACGGCTGGCTGATCGAGCATCACTTCATCGACGAAAAAACGCTGACCTGGGAGATTATCGAGGGTGACGGCGTTGGAATGACCGGCAGGCACACCTATGAAGCCATGGAGCTGCGGCCGGGGATTGTTTTCGTCGAATTTCTCAAGGAAGAATATGAGGAATCGGTGACGCTGGTCTGGAAGCTGGAAAGCGGCAATATCTTCGTGGCGGCGTCGAGCTTTTACGACCGCAATGGCGAGAAGCGGACCAAGACCGATTTCCTGAACGCTACCGTTCAAGGCAAATCGGGCGATCAGCCCTTCAGGCAGTCCTCGTCCATGGTCGGGAAGCGTGTCCTGTACCGGTATAGCTCCGATGACTGGTACGAGCACGTGTACTTCGGCCGGGAAGTGATGGCCTGGCATTGCGTCAACGGTGCCGAACGAGGTGTGGCCGATGTCGAGAAATGCGCCTATTTCGATGCGGCCCCGGATTTGACGATTCTCTTCTGGAGCGAAACCGTCATGCCAGTGGAATCGATCGTGGTGGTCGATATGCAGCGCATGCGCTCGACGGGCCGCTTTTTCTGCTGGGATCCGAAGCCCAGCAAGCTGGTGCATCTGACATTCGGTTCGAAAGCGACGCTCCTCAACGAAACGACGTATCCGTCATCGTTCCAGGATTGAGGCGACCCACGCGGTCCCGGTCACCGATGGGGTTATCTCCGACCCCATCGATTCGTCCCCAAGCAAGCGCTAGATGAGGGTTAGCGCTAATGCAATGTCGAGCGTTCCCGGCTAATAATAGGTCGTGTGGCCTAGTTGTGCCGGGTCGATTGCATACGTGATTGGGGGTGGGATGTCATGGAGCAGGGAAAACATCGACCGTCGATGGAGCAGTTCATCGACGAGACGCTGAATTGCTTCACTCGCGTGACTGGCGCGCAAGCGCTGGCGTTTTATACCTGCGGTGTGCATCAGGAGATCTGCTATTTCGAACGAAGGGGATTGCCGGACGCGTTTCATCGCTTGTATGTGGACGAAATGTATCATCTCGATCCGTTTGACGAGCACATGGTCGATTTCCCGGACGTCGACGTGGCGCTGCTTTCAAATCATCTCGGGATGCACGAATCGCATCGGGAGTACCGGCAATTTCTGTCGATGTTTCGCATCAGCAATATTATCGAACTGGTATTCCGGTCTGAGGGGCATCCGCAGGCAGGCATGAGTGTATGTCTGCCGGAGGCTTGCGACGATCAGGCTGCTGCTTCGATTCTGGCGGCGGCTCGCGCGCTGCACCCGTATATTGGGTTCAACCTCGCCGCATCATCGGCGATCGCAGAGGACGACGCTCGGGCCAATACGGGCGGTCGATATGGTTTGTCGAAGCGCGAGGCACAGGTAGCAGAACTGGTTTGTCGTGGGTTCAGCAACGGCGATGTGGCGTCGTCGCTCCACGTCAGCGTGGCAACCGTCAAAACCCATCTGCTGCATATTTTCGATAAGGCCGGCGTGACGAGCCGCACGGCCCTGGTCAGCCGGTTGTTGGCGAGCCAGTAGGTGCACTGGCAAGTGCCATCATGGCTCGTATCACCTCGGTTTCGAGTCCTTTCAAATCACGCGGAAAGCTCTTGCGTTGAGGAATCAGGATCATCAGCCCCTCCATCTGGCATGAGATCAGTGCCGCCCGAAGTGCGCATTCATGTTCGGTGAGCGCCGGGTTAATCTGTGCGATAAAGCGAGCAAGGATAGCTCGCTGCGCTTTGTAGATCCGGTCGACAATCTCGCGCGCAAAGTCCTGCGTCTGGGCGAGCGCCCAGATATTGAAGAAAATTGATTGCACGCGCGGCTTTTTGTCTTCAGCCAGCGTGTGCCGCAAGAGCACTTCCAGACGGTCCTCCGGGCTGAGACGGGCATCCTGGGCGAACACTTCATATTGCTCGAGATATCGAGCCGTCAACTGAATAATGACTTCGCCAAGCAGATCTTCTCGCGTTTTGAAATGGAACTGCAGATTGGAGAGACTGATACCCACGCTGTTCGCAACTTTACGCATGGTGAGTTCGCCGTAGCCTTCCTCGCATAGCATGTCGGTTGCTACGGAGAGAATCCGGGCAATGGCGTCCCGGCCGCGTTGGGTCGGGGCGCGTCGTTGGCTTGCCTCGGTGGTGCCAAGATTGGATACTTCGCTATCCAGTCGGGCGGTAGATGCACTGCGGGGCATGCGCTACTCCATGCGTTGGGAGAAATACACATTCTCTCGCATTTTTTCGCTCTCCGGGTCATTCTCAAATATCGAAATCGACCCGGAGCGGCCAATATCTTATCGCCGACCGTTGACGTAGCCGTGCAGCTGATGCGTCACTTTCCCTAGTGTGCAAATGACATTTCGGAAATTTTCCTTGCCAATTACTCTGGCCCGAGGAATCGAACTCATCACGTCCCATTCATAAGATCCCTCAAGCATGCCATCCACCACGACGCGGCTGACGACATGGCTTGGGGTCACGCCGAATCCTGAATAGCCCTGGACGAAAAAAGCATTGGGTTGACCCGGAAGCGTACCGATCTGCGGGAAAAGCGTTGCGCAGCACTCCATCGGACCGCCCCATCCCAGGTCGACCATCACGTCCTTCAAATACGGGAAGATCCGAAGCATGGCGTTTCGGTTGTATTCCTTGAAGTCCTTCGGGATATATTCCAGAAAATGCGTGACGGTGCCGAAGAGAAGCCGATTCTCATTGGTGACGCGGTAGTAATCGATCGCCGGGCGCACATCCGTGAATGCTCCCCGGATCGGGCTGATTCTCTGAATGAGGTCGTCGGAAAGGGGCTCCGTGACGAGCTGAAACGAATAGGTGCTGATGATTGTCTTATCAAGCTTGGGTTCAAGGCGATTGATGAATGCACCGCATGCGAAGCACACCTTATCTGCAGTGACTGAACCCCTGGCGGTGCGCACCTTGACTTTCTTGCCATACGTCACTTCCACCACCGGCGTGCTTTCGTAAATTCGCCCGCCGAGCTCGACGACGGCGCGTGCTTCGCCAAGCAGGAGATTGAGCGAATGAATGTGGCCATTGCCCATATGCATCAGCCCAGAGCTATAGGCGTCTGAGCCAAGGATGTTTCTCAGCTCAGCCCCTTCCAGGTAAGCAATGTCTTGCCCCGGATTCAACTCCTTGAATTCCCTTTCCCATTGCTGAAGAAGCTTTCCCTGGCGACCATTGAAGGCGAGATACCCGTACCCTCGGCGGAAATCCGCATCAATGCCATAGCGATCAATGCGCCGTTGAATCGTGCTGGCGCCTTGATCGCTGATATTGAAAATGGCCTTGACGCCGTCATCGCCGACGTACTTTCGGATCTTCTCCAGATCGTGACCGATGCCGGCCATTACGTGCCCGCCGTTGCGCCCCGACCCACCGAACCCGAGATAGTTTGCCTCGAGCACGACCGTATTGGTGATGCCTCGTTCGGCAAGCTCCAGCGCAATATTCACCCCCGAGAATCCTCCACCGATGACCACGACGTCCGCCTCGATATCTTTTTCGAGCGGCTCGTATCGATCGTGATACTTGCGCGTCATCGTGTAATAGGTGGTGGGGCTTTCGACTGACAACATGTTCGCTCCTGGTCACAAATGCTGGGGATCAGACCATTCCTTAGATACTAGGTCATGTGACATAGTATCGAGGGTGCAGACGCACTTTGGCATTAGCGTTTACGCGTGCCGCACGAGCCCTGAGGTCAGTCGCGATGACGCTGGGCGAAGGTGACGCGTGGATCCAGGGCAAGGGATCCCGGGTCGCCAGCGACCATCCCGCCATCGACTGGTATGACTGCCGCGTTGATATAGGACGCCTGTGCGGATAGCAGCCAGGCAATCAGGTGGGCCACTTCAACGGCATCCGCCGCTCTGCGGGCCGGGACGAACGAGGTTGCGATGTCGTACGCTTCCTGATACCCGACCCCAAGTCCTGTGCCGATCTCGCGCATCTCCATATCGGCCATTTCGGTTCTGACCCAGCCTGGGCACACGGTATTAGCGCGCACGCCTTGCGGGCCATAATCCACCGCAACGGTCTGCATCAGCATGGCGAGCGCGGCTTTGGTCGCGTTGTAGCCGGGAATTCCCCCTGTCGCTCTCAGCGCGGCAGCCGAACCGACGCCGACGATCGCTCCTTTTGCTGCCACAAGATGAGGTAGTGCGGCCCGCAACAATCGGAACGGCCCGGTCAGAATGGTGCGAACCATGTCATCCCAGGCGCCGTCCGTGAGCTCGCTTAGCAGTCCGGCCCGGACGATTCCGGCGTTCAACACGAGGCCATCGAGAGATCCGAATTTATCCAGCGTGCTTCCCACCAGACGCTTGAGATCATCTGCCGATGCTGCGTCTGCGACAAACGGGATGGCGCCGGTGGACTCCGCGACGCGCTGAAGCGGCTCGGGGCGGCGACCGCAGATAACGACTTCCCAACCGCCGGACCGGAGAACTTTGGCCGTTGCGGCGCCAATACCTGTGCCTCCGCCAGTGATGACGGCGACTGAACGATTGCTCATCTTTAATCCTCTATGGAGACGGTTACTACCTGTGGAGATTGCCTTAATCGAGGTGCTGCGCTGATAGGCTTACTTGAAATCGAGCGCGGGAAGGGCGGAGCGTGCTACGTATCCGAAATCGGTAATCAGACTGGTCCCGTTCATGGGCGCGCTCACCGGGGAAGCCAGAAATACTGCGTGTCGTGCAATCTGCGAGGCAGACATGATAGGCAAGTCCGTACCGGCAAAGCCTTCGGGTCGTCCGAGGTCGGCGCGTGACATCGGGGTGTCGACGATGCCGGGGCACAGACAATTCACCCTGATTCGGGCATGGTCCACAGAAAGCGACTTCGCGAGCATTAGTACCGCGCCTTTGGAGGTGCTGTAAGGAGTCGTACCTTCGAACGCGACCAGCGCTGCGTCGGAAGCGAGGAACACCAGCGTTCCGACCTCACTTGCGCCGAGCAGTGCCAGGGTGTGCTTGGCGATAAGGAAGTTACCCTTGACGTTGACAGCCATGACGCGGTCCCAGTCCTCCGTGGAAATGTCAGGCGCGGTCGATCCGACAGGGCCGGAGATTCCAGCGCAGGCGATCACCGCGTCGAGCTGACTGAAGCGGTCCTTAGCTTGCTTTACGGCTCTGCGGATATCTGTCTCGAGGGTCGTGTCGGCCTGCGCGAACTCAACGCAATATCCCTGCTGTCGAAAGCTGCTGGCGACTTCAGCCCCGCTCGGGTCTCTGTCGACGATCAGGACTCTGGCGCTCTCGGCAAGTACGGCCTGAACACACGCACAGCCGATACCCGAGGCGCCACCAGTAGTCAAAATCACACGGTCGCGTAAATGCATGTCCGCGATACCTGTCTCCTGTAAATGATCAGATGTGTCGAATGATGTGATGCCTCGGAACCTGGCAATTTCTGCGCATTTTCAGCAGCGCATTTTTTCCGGTCAATCCTGCTTATGGCTGAATTTTTGAACGACCAGCGATGCTGATAAAGATCCAACTTTCGGTGGATGCGCGACCGGACTCGGGCCAGTAGCCTTGCACGTGCCTTCTTCCGTCGCGAAGCAGGGCATTGACATCGGGATTCGGGTTCAGGCGCTCTTGCAATCGACCGGATTCTGCATTAAAAATAGGTCGATAGACCTAGTTAAAATTGGAGGCGGTGCTGTGGAGCGAAACCTGGGATCCCGGTTGGTCGAGATTCTTCCCGAAGTCAGGGCATTTCTCGATCGGGCGCATGGTGCCTTCATCGACGGAAAGTCGGTCCCGTCGACTACGGATCGATACATTGATGTTCATAACCCGGCGGATGGCTCTGTCATCAGCAGAACCATCGAGGGCTCGCGTCATGAGGTCGATCTGGCAGTCGACAGCGCCCAGCGCGCCCTGGGTGTCTGGCGCGCCATGAGGCCCGCCGACCGGGAGCGGTGCCTGGTCCGGTTCTCTGAAGTGATCGAGGCTCATGCCGAAGAACTGGCGCAAATCGAAACGCTGAATCAAGGCAAGTCGATCAATCTTGCGCGCGCCGTCGACGTTGCTGGATCAGTCGAATATGTTCGCTACATGGCAGGCTGGGCGACCAAGATTGAGGGTTCGACGCTCGATCTGTCGATACCGATTCCGCCGGGAACCAGGAATCTCGGTTTTACATTGCGCGAACCGGTCGGCGTGGTGGGGGCCATCGTGCCCTGGAATTTTCCGATGATGATCGCGTTGTGGAAGATCGCGCCGGCACTGGCGTCGGGATGTACGATTGTCGTCAAACCGTCGGAAGACACACCGCTCACCGCATTGCGGGTAGCTGAACTGGCGCTCGAGGCTGGCATTCCGCCAGGTGTGGTCAATGTTGTCCCAGGATACGGGCGGGATGCGGGCGCGGCACTGGTCGAGCACGCCGGCGTCAACAAGGTGACGTTTACCGGCTCGACCGAAACTGGCCGTCATATTGGCATGTCGGCGCTGAAGAACATGACGCGCTTCTCTCTGGAACTCGGCGGCAAGAATCCGTTGATCGTCCTGCCCGACGTCGACGTTGATCAGATCATGCCGGGCATCATGGGCGCGTGTCTCCTCAATCAGGGGCAGGTGTGCGCGGCGGCGTCGCGGCTTTATGTGCATCGCTCAATCTATGACCGGGTCGTAAGCGGGATGAGCGACGCCATAAAGCGCTTACGTATGGGTCCGGGCATGGACCTGAGTGCGGATCTGCAACCGCTGGTGTCGCACGCGCACGTCGAAAAAGTCGCCGCGCTGGTCGGGCAGGCGGCCAAGACGGCGGACATCGTCACGGGCGGCAATCGTCCGGATTCCAGCGGCTTCTATTTTGAGCCGACATTGATCGTCAATGCCGACGCCAATAACCCTGCAATGCGCGATGAGATCTTCGGGCCAGTGATCAGCGTCACGCCGATCGAGTCACTGGATGACGCAGTGACCCTGGCGAACGCTTCTCGAAATGGTCTGGCCGCGAGCGTGTGGACCAATGACCTCAACTCGGCATTGCGCGGCATTCGAGCACTGGAAGCCGGCACTGTCTGGGTCAACAGCCATATTCCGGTGGATCCCAACTTGCCGTTCGGCGGCTACAAGCAATCGGGTATCGGCAGGGAGCACGGCCGGCAGATGATCGAGCAGTACACGGAGATCAAGTCGGTGTGTATTCCGGTTCCGCTGTGAGAGATGCCCAGGAATCCATATTAGTCGGAACAGTTGATAAGCTAAATATTGGAGACGTCAATGAAAACGATGGAGAGTAACCAAACCTCGCTGCGCAAGGACGCGCTGGGTTGGTTGAATATTGTGTTTCTGGTGATTGCGACCAACGGTCCTCTGACGGCCCTGGTTGGCGGCGCGCCACTTGCGATCGGCATGGGTAACGGGGCCGGCGCTGCGGGTACGTATGTCGTGGTTGGCTTGCTGTATCTCGTCTTCAGCGTTGGCTTTTGCGCGATGAGCCGCTACGTGAAGAATGCCGGTGCATTCTATGCGTATATCGCCCAGGGGTTGGGACGCCCGTGGGGGATCGGTGGAGCATTTATGGCAATCCTCGCGTATAACGCCATGCTGATCGCCTGCTATGCGATGATCGGCTTTTTCATCAGTTACGGCGTCCAGTCACATTTTGGTGTTGCAGTTCCATGGTGGATGTGCACATTGGCCTCGATGGTGGTCGTGTTTTTCTTTGGCTACAAGAACATCGCATTTAGCGGTCGTGTGTTGTTTGTACTGATGCTTGCCGAAGTCTCCATCATCCTGATTCTTAACGGAGCCATTCTCGGGAAGAGTGGTGCGAGTGCGGTCGCCTTGACGCCGTTTATGCCGTCGAATGTGTTTGGTCACGGGTTTGGCGCCTCGTTCGTGTTCGTCGTCAGTTGCTACATGGGTTTCGAGACGACGGCCATCTATGCGGAGGAAGCACGCAACCCGGAACGTTCGATTCCCCGCGCCACGTATGCGGCGGTCATCCTGATCATGGCTCTGTATGCAGTTTCCGTGTGGCTGGTGACGAATGCCTACGGTATTCCCGAAGCGGTAGCGCAGGCCTCGAAGGACCCGGGCAACATGTGGTTCATCATCACGCAGCGGTATCTGGGTGCCACTGCGGCCGATATCACCAATATGCTGATGATCACGAGCCTGTTGGCGGCACTGATTAGCTTCCACAATGCCTCGGCGCGATATCTGTTTGCCCTCGGACGCGAGGGTGTGCTGTGGTCGCGCTTCGCCAAACTGCATCCGGTTCAACAGACGCCTCACGTTGCCGGTATATTCCAGATTCTGGTCGGCGTCGCGGTCATCGTGCTGGCTGCGATCTATAAGGCCGACGCCATGCTCGTCGTGGTTCCGCTGTCCAGCGTTCCGGCGGCGGTCGGTATCGTTGCGGTGCAGGCGCTGACTGCGCTTGCGGTGATCGGGTTCTTTGCGCGTAATACCCACGGAGTGTCGATCTGGCAACGTCTGATCGCGCCGACGATCAGCGGCGTGGGTCTCGTGCTTTGCGTCTATGAAATCACCAGCAACGTGTCGCTGCTCACGGGTACGAATTCGTGGTTCTCGGAAGCGCTTCCGTGGATAACGCTTGCGGTTGGTGTGTTTGGCGCAGGCTTCGCCTATTGGCTGAAAGCTGCCCGTCCTGAACTCTACAAGGGTATGGGGCGGCTGCTCGACGAAGCGTAGGCCGTGTAGCGGTTGCGATATTCGCCCTCACCAAGTACGCTTAGTGAGGGCGAATCGCGTTGGCTGAGGAGGGCGCGGCAGCGAGAGTAAGCATCGTCCGCATGGCTTCCTCTTCGATACCATCGAGGCCGTGAGGATAGGCTTCGCGCTGGGGAATCAAGCTCATCAGGCCTTCTATCTGGCACGAGATCAGCGCGGCGCGCAGCGAGCAATCATGCGCGCTGAGGCGCGGATTGGGCCTCTCCGATAAAACACGAAAGTTCTGCGCGCTGCGCCACGTAAATCTGCTCGACGATCGAACGAGCAGATTCCTGGGTCTGTGCGATCGCCCACGTATTGAAGAAAATCGCCTGTGTGCGGGGCTCCCGATTGCCAGCCAGCGTATGACGGAGCGCCGCTTCCAGCCGTTCTTCTGAACTCAAGTGCGCATTGCCAGCCAGGGTGCGGTACTGTTCGAGATACCTTGATGCCAGCAGCGTCATGACTGCACCCAGGAGATCTTCGCGGGTCCTGAAATGAAACTGCAGATTGGACAGGCTGATACCCGCTTTGCTTGCGATCTTCCGCATCGAGAGTTCGCCATAGCCCTCGTCGACGATGATGTCGATGGCGATGCGCAAAATTCGTTCGATAGTATTTCGACCACGCTGCGTGGCTGCCGATGTGTTTTCAGTCGTCGCGGCAATTTTTGTGGCGACGCTATTGGAGTCGGCATCTACTGACATGTCTTGTGGCATGCACACTGAGGGGCATTCGCGTTGGCTCCAAAGAATATTATCCGCTTTCATTTTCACACAATTCGCGTGGGAGAGAATTTTAAAATTCACTGCGATTTTTGTGAAATCATGCCGAACGCGGTAAAGCGCGGCTATCACATGCACTATTCCGTGATAAATGGGGCAAAACTGAACCAGCCCGTTCTCGACGCGGAGGCGGGCTTCCTGATTCCCCCGATGCTGCGCGGCGTCCGCCTGACGAGAGGTGTCGAACTGGGTTATCGCGATACGGCCAGGACCCCGGTTCAGCTCGAGCGGACGAGGCGCTCGCATGCGGCCTTTTTCGGCCCAGCGCGCGGGCGGATCCCGCGCCGTGGTGCGGTTGCCGCCCCTGCACGCCCGCATGTTGCCGGTCATTGGGCCAGCGCCGACGCACGACAACCTCTGTTTCGCATTCGGACACGCCCACTACGGTCTGGCGCTCTGGCCGGTTACCGTCCGGCTAATCGCAGAGATGATGGCAGGTGCGCCGACGTCGTGGGTCTGAGACCATTTCACGCCAACTGGCTCTGAACCGAAGCAACTGTGTGGACTGGGCTTCAGAATCAGTGAGGCTCTCAAACTGGTCACCAACAAACTCAATGGCCAGTACGGTGCCGGTGGCTTAAAGATAATGTTGAGCTGGATTTGGAGCGCGCGCCGTGCATGCGTTGTATTTGTATGAAAATATCAATGCTCGCATCTTCTGTGCGCGACTGGGTACACTGGGAGCATCAGATCGATAGCATGCTGAAGGCAATCGGGTGAGCAAGCGCCGCACCGGATGCCGGAGGCGCAAGAGGTGAAGCATGGCTGCGATCCATCTCCAGTGTTTCTCTACCGTCGCAGAATTTCGGGTGGGCGACGTGACGCTCTCTGCAGGCGATGACCTCCAGACACAGCGTAATAAGTTAGCGCGCATCATGTTTGACTCGATGTATCAGTTCGTAGGTCTACTGGATACGGACGGGACAATGCTCGAGATCAACCATGCTGCGCTTGAAGCCGCCGGGATACGAATGGATGACATTCGTGGTAAACCGTTCTGGGAGGCGCGTTGGTGGGTCGTTTCGGGGCAGACCCAGGCCCTGCTCCGGGAACTGATTCACCGCGCTGGCGAAGGCGAGTTCGTCCGCTGCGATTTCGAAGTCTACGGTCACTTAGCGGGTGCGGGGACGATCGTCGTCGATTTTTCGATTTTGCCGATCAAAGATTCAAACGGTGACGTCGTATTCCTGCTTCCTGAGGGCCGCAATATCACTGAGAAAAAACGGGCGGAAGCCGAGATTACGCGTAAGAACGAGGAATTGCGGGCGAGCTGGGAGCTAATCCAGCGCCAACGCGACGAACTCCAATGCCTCTATGACAAGCTCGCTGTCGAGCAAAAAATGTCGGAGCGGCTACTGCTCAATCTGCTGCCCTATCCGATCGCTGAACGGCTGAAAGCGCGCCCGGACCTGATCGCCAACAGTATTCCTGAAATCATCGCGGATAGTTTTACGGATGTCACGGTTCTATTCGCTGATATTGTGGCGTTCACGCAGTTTTCGGCGCTTATGGATCCGGAGCAACTAGTCGCTTTACTCAACGAGATTTTCGCCGAATTCGATAACATCGCCGACCACTGGGGCCTTGAAAAGATCAAGACTATCGGTGATTCGTACATGGCAGCATGTGGGCTGCCAGACCCAGCTCCTGACCATGCAGGGAGGGCAGCTCATATGTCACTGGATATGATCGATGCGCTTGCGCGATTCAATCGGCGCCACGGCTACAGCCTCCAAATGCGTATTGGCATCAATAGCGGGCCTGTGGTCGCCGGTGTCATCGGCAGGCGAAAGTTCATCTATGACTTGTGGGGCGCTGCAGTCATCACCGCCAGTCGAATGGAGTCCCACAGCGTGGCGGGGCGTGTGCAGGTTACCGACGCCACGCGGGGCCTTCTTGGTGATCGTTTTCTGTTTGAGGAGCGAGGCGAGATTGAAGCGAAAGGCATAGGTATGCTGCACACCTGGTTCCTGACGGGCACAAACCCGCTATACGCGGAAACGGGCGACACGTCAGCGCAATAACCGTTTCACCTTTTGCCGCCGCTGGATTAGACGCTTGGTTCGTGGACGTTGCGCATATCAGCGCTTCTGGACAGCGAGCCACATATTCGGAATTTAGCCGATCCCACGCCTTCTACGGTCGACTTTCGTCCGTCGGTTTATCAGCTAGCACGCGTCTCGCGGGTAGCAGCGGCCAATTCACTACACTGACCGGCGGCGGCGTTGCGGCGCCGCCACCGGCTCGCCCAATTACGCTGCGGCTGAAGCTCGAGGGCGATTGACGATCTGGTTATCCTTGCCCTGGACCAGCGGGGTCAGGGAAATGTTGAATTCGATGTCCTTGTACGTGTCGGCCTTCAGGCCCAACGCCGTACCGCCGGTCTTTTCCGCGACGTGAGGAATCAGGTCTTCACGCGTGGCGTAGGCGAAATCGTCCCAGATCAGCGGATCGCCTTCGATGTTGAATTGCGTCGTCAGCTTGCGCTGGCTGTCGCTGGTGACAAAGAAATGCACGTGTGCAGGACGGTTGCCGTGACGGGCGATTTCGTCCAGCAGTTGCTGCGTTGCGCCCTTGGGAGGACAGCCATAGCCGACCGGCATCAGCGTGCGGAATTCGTACTTGCCATCGGCGCCGGTTTTCACCGCACCGCGCAGGTTGAAGTCGCTTTGCGCCCCCGTCGGGTCGAAGTGCGAGTAGAAGCCCTTTGAATTCGCGTGCCAGCATTCGACCACGGCGCCAGCGACCGGCTTGCCATCCGGACCGGTGACCGTGCCGTGGATGATGAGCGGACCCGCATCGGCGTCGGGATTGATGTCGATCTTCGAAACGCCATCGCGTAGGGGCGCGCCCGCCACATACAACGGACCTTCGATGGTGCGCGGTGTACCGCCGTCAATGCCGATCGCCTTGTCCGAAGCGTCCATGCGGATGTCGAGGTACTTCTCGAGACCGAGGCCGGCAGCGAGCAGCGCCGCTTCACCGTCCTGGCCGAGCTTGTTCAAATAATTGATGCCGGTCCAGACTTCGTCGGGTGTAATGTCGAGATCGTCGATGGCCTTGAAGAGATCGCCCAGCAGACGGTGGACGATCTGCTTGAAACGTGTGTTGCCGTCGTTCCCGTCAATGTTTGTGGCGGCCTTCAGCAGGTCCTGCACTTCCTTCGTGTCGAATACTTTTGCGCTCATGGTCTTTGTCTCCTGGTGCTTGCTGGTATTGAGGGGGAAATCAGCTCAGGCGTCGTTGTCCCTGACGGAGGACGGGTGGCGACACAACGGCGTGACCGTTATCTTCATGTACGGAAAAAGCGGCAAGGCGGTGAGAATGTCGTGCAGCTCTGCATTGCTCTCGACATCGAAGATGCTGTAGTTCGCGTACTCGCCCACCAGTCGCCAGATATGGCGCCACTTGCCGCTGCGCTGCAGCTCCTGCGAGTACGCCTTTTCGCGCGCCTTGATTTCATTGGCGACATTGGCCGGCATGTCGGCCGGGATGTTCACATCCATGCGTACGTGGAAAAGCATCGTCAATTCCGTTTATCA
>NZ_JAPMAL010000043.1:0-61559 GCF_026343935.1 Paraburkholderia sp. CNPSo 3076
TGGCTCGCAGCAACTTCTCCGGCGCGATGCTCGGCCGTCCACCTTTTATGTCCGCTTCGTACATCTCGGCGAACAGTCGATCCATCTTCGCCAGCGCTTCGTTCGCCATTACGCGGATCGAACGCAACGGATGCGACTTGGGGACGAAGTCGTCCAGCTTGCGCACGGAAAACAAACTCTCGGTGAAAGTGTCGGCGCCGCGCATGATCTCCAGTGGGTAAGTGGTGGTTCATCTATCAACGCTTCACGAACTCTGCGCGATGACATGTTTCAGCGGTACTTCAGCAACCTGTTAAGCATTGGTCCGCGCCAACTCAAATGAGTCGCAAAGGCATTCAATGCCGCGACCGCGTCCAGCGAAACCACTCGTGGTGATCGAGATTACGCAGAAGATCCGCTCGACGCCGTTCACGTCGGTAGTGGGCGACAACGCTAGATGCAGCGATTGCCAACACTACTACACCAACAGTCATTGCCAGCCAGGATTGGTCCATATCAGCCTCCTCTGGTACGCCGGATCGCCACCCGCTAGCGCAGGCGACACGCTCGGTCAATATAGCCTTTCGGAACGACACGCAACAGAAACCGGGCTGCGGCCGACGCGCTCACGCGATGTTTGGCCGTAACCAACCAAATAGAGACAGTGGACAAGCTACTTCAAAGTGCTGCCGTAAAATGCTGCCCATGAATATGGAACCGGCGGATACCCCAATGCTTAGTGAAACCGAACTGCGCGCGCAGCATGCGGACCTCCATCCCCGTCTGCGTACGACGAAGAGTGGCGCGAACAGTTACTGTTCAGGCTCGCCGAGGTGCTAGAGGTGGCCACCGATTTGATCGCTGAGGGTGAAGCGCACCTTGAGCGCTGCGCTCGCGTTGAAATCTATGGTTAGCCCTACCCGGGATCTCCGTTGTCGACGACTGCCGGCCGCATCGGACAGTAGTCGGCCAGTTTCGGACATCCGCACATACTTTCGCGCGGACGTTCGAGCGTCGATTCCACCCACACAACGGACCTTCGTGGGTGGACGATGACAATCGAGCCGTGGACCATAGCGGCCCTCGACGTGGCGATGGCGGGTGACCGGATCGCCGCGCGCTCTGTGCTGAAATGCACGGCACACAAGTCGAAGTATGGCGACGGTAATCTAACCAGGTTCGACAAGTCACCGGGCCCGCCCAGTTTGTCAGTAACCTCGCCCGCGGCATCCCAATCGCTGACTCTCGGCTTCGATCGCTCTGATTGCCCTTGGTGGAATCATGCGTGGCGCTTCGTTCCGGGTTACGCCTTCGGAGCGTATTGCATTTCGCCGTTTCCAAACGACCAGTCCTCGCGAGCGACATCAACCAGACTGATCCAGACGTCTTCCTTGCGAACCCCGGTCCTGGCATGAATTCCGTCCGCAATGGCCTTGTAGAACGCCTTCTTGACTTCAATGGACCGGCCGGAATTCCACGTGATCTGAATGAAGACGATGGCGGGCGTATAAGTGATACCCAAATAGCCCTCGGCGGGATAGATCAGTTCATCGAAGGAGTGGCGCGAGATGATTTGAAACTTGTCGTTCTTTGGAACATTCGCGACATTGATCATCGCCTCATAAACTGAGTCACTGACTGCACGAGCGACTGCATCCGAGGCGTCTTTTGACAGATTGATTCGCACGAGTGGCATTGCTGAATCTCCGTTGACGACAGCAAACTGTCATCGTTTAACAGTACGTGAAGCGCCCCGGGGACAATCACGCTGGCACACGTCCCCGGGCGAATTGGATCGCGACTTTTGCCACGCGCTCGCCAAGATACTCTGCCGTGAGCAAATCCGATTGCGGCGGGGAGACATCGGGACCCTCGTCAGCATTCGACTGGGCGCCAGCGCCAAGAAAGAAACCCAGCCGATTCAGTTCCTGCTCCGAGCCCTTGGAGTGGTTGTTGGCAGGTGGCAAGCCAAGGTTGACCCAGTGCATGCCATGCTGGGCGGCCAAAATAGCGAACTGGATTAATGTTCCAAGCTTGTCGCCGGACCTGGAAGCCGAATTCGTGAAGCCCGCGGCGATTTTGTCCTTCCACGCGCCGTCAAAGAATAGCCTGGATGTCGCATCCATAAAGGTTTTGAATTGTGCAGAGGCGCCTCCCATATAGGTCGGCGCGCCGAAGACGATAGCATCCGACTTCGTAAGCTCATCCCAGCGAGACTGCGCGTCCTCAGAGGTAAGAAACAGCGTCGATGCTCCGACGACCTTCTCTACGCCACGTCTGACAGACTCGGCTTGTTTGGCGGTGTGACCAAACCCACTGTGATAGACAATCGCAATTTGCACGGTGTTTTGCATATCAGGACTTTTCAACTTTAGTTAATCGCGTGGCTGCGGCGGATTACACGGACACGCCAGTTTGGAAGGCCAGTCGGCACTTCGGTCACGGCGTTGCCGGCGATCCCGCCAGGGTCTGCGACGAGCGCCGTTTTGAATTCGCACATGCGCGATGGCTTCTCAAGCGCGATCCGCTTGTCCAACAACCGGATGGCAGTCAGGTTGCCGCGACGGCTTTCAAAAACTCGTCGATCGTCAGGACCTCATGGCCATAGGTCGGATAGGAAACGTCAATCGCCGCCCGATGAGCCAGTTCGGTAAAGTCGGCAACAGCATCCTTGAGGAAGGTGACATGGAAACCGACCTCCAGAGCATGGCGGCCCGTGCCCTCCACGCACGTTTGGGAGGTCAACCCAGCAAGGACGACCTTTTCGATGCCGTTGGTGCGAAGTTGCTGTTCCAGATCGGTGCCGACAAACGAGTCGAACATGCGATGCTGGCTGATGATAGTCTCGCCTGCCTCTGGCCGAAGCGGTGCAAAGAAGTCCGCCCCATGGCTACCCTTCCAGAACACCTGGTTTTCGATACCAAACTGAAAGCGCGGATGGATATGAGGGACGTCGTCGAAGCTATGCTCGTCAACTCCGTGCGGCGAAAAGAAAATCTTCACCCCTGCGGCACGTGCGCCGTGCAAAAGCCGCTTGAGATTCTCCACCAGCGCAGTTTCCTCAAGCATCGGCGCGATCATGCCGTTTAGCTTGCCGTCTGGCGCCAGAAAGTCGTTCAGCACGTCGACCAATACCAGGGCGGTAGTTTGAGTTGAGTACTTCAATGTGTTCATCACGGATCCTTTAGTGGTGCGTTGGCGCTTTGCCAACTCCCTGGCAATGCGTTGGAAGCTCAGTTGGCGCTTTGACCGCCATCTACCATGAGCGCATGTCCATTAACGTAGGAAGCCAGGTCCGACAGCAAAAACAACGCGGCCTTTGCGACGTCGTCGGGCTCGGCCAATCTGCCAAGCGGAATATTCGCCGCGAAGGGGTGGGACTCGGTACCGTCAGCGTGTGCATCGATCCGAGCGGACGTCATCGGTGTTTTCGTGATCGATGGATTGACGGAGTTGACGCGGATGCCGTGCGAACCCAGTTCGACAGCGGCCGCACGCGTCAGTGCTACGACGCCGCCTTTGCTGGCGCTGTAGATCGTCGTGCCGGGATAGGCGATGCTGGCAAGTACCGAACCGTTGAATACGATCGATCCGCCATCGCCCTGCAAGCGCATCTGTGCGGCCTCGGCCTGAAGACCAAAGAACGCTGCCTTGAGGTTCGTATCGATCACGCGGTCCCACGTCGTTTCATCCAGCTTGTCGAGGGGACCACCTCCGGAGATGCCCGCGTTATTGAAGGCGCAGTCAAGCCGACCGAAATGTGCCACGACCTGGTCAACCACGTCAGTCATGCTTGCCGTGTCCGTCAGGTCGGCCTGAATGAAAATGGCTTCGCCGCCGGCCGCGACAATGTCCGAAACAACGGCATTGCCCTCGTCTGCGCGACGTCCGGTCAGTGCCACTTTGGCGCCTTCCTTTCCGAAAAGGATTGCGCTTGCACGGCCAATACCCGACGTGCCGCCGGTTACCAGCGTTACTTTTCCCTTGAGCAGTTCCATACAACTCCCGGTTTAGATTCGACTGTCGGAGATACGGATAACCTTCTCACCGCACCCCGCTTCCATAAATCCAGTTTGATCTATTTGTGCTAGGGTTACTATCCGTCTGCGTCGAAGATCAATTATTCGTTTGTCAAATGAATGATCGCTTCCAGGAGTTGAAGCTGTTCGTCCGTGCGGCCGAGTCAGGCAGTTTTTCAGCCACGGCGCGCGAAATGGGGCTGTCCCAGCCTTCGGTGTCACGCATCGTGTCCGAACTCGAAGCGAGACTGGGTGTGCGTCTGTTGCTCCGTACGACGCGCAAGATCGTTCCGACTGAAGCCGGCAACGATTACCTGAGGAAAGCGAAACAGCTTCTGCTGGACCTCGACGAGCTGGATGAAGTCGCTCGCGGAGCCGGCAGTCTCAAGGGCACGTTGCGCGTGGCGGTCTCCGAGACCTTGTGTATCCGGACTATCATTCCAAACCTGCAACGATTTCTGCACGATCATCCGCAGTTGAAGCTGGAATTCCTCACAGCGGATGTCATGCATGATCTGGTAGCGGAGGGCGTCGACATGGCAATCCGTTTCGGGCCCTTGCCAGATTCAGGATTCGGCAGAAAGAAGCTAGCGACGCTAAGGCGGCTGTTGATGGCTTCGCCGGCATATGTCGAAAAGCACGGAGCACCGAAAACGCCCGCCGAGCTTACACAACACGATTGCATTTTCGGGCCCACGGGTGTGCCGACCCAGCCTTGGGAATTCATGCGCGATGCTGAAAAAATATCAGTCAAGATCGATCCGCGTTACTCGTTCACGTCTGCTGAAGCACTCATCGCGTGCGCGCGCGAGGGTCTGGGTATCGCGCGAGCATCGGCACTCATGTGTAAAACAGAGCTTGAATCCGGGCAACTGCTGTCGTTGCTTCCTGACTTCAAGCTCGCCCCTGTTGAAATCAACGCAGTCTTTCCTGCTGGGCGAATGCCATCCCAGAAAGTGCGATCATTCACTGAATTCCTATCTGGCACTCTCGCTGATCCAGATGAGTAATTAGCTTGGTAAATTAATAGTGACCAACATGGCTATCAGGCGGAGCGCCTGTTTTCCTGATCCTGATAGCTTGGATAGTCGGTGTAGCCGACATGTGTGCCTCCCCAGAAGGTCGAGCGATCGTAACTGGCGAGAGGCAGCCTGTGTTGCAAACGATGTGGCAGATCAGGATTGGAGGCGAAGTGCCGGCCAAATGCCACCAGATCGGCATCTCCCTTTCGCAGGATTTCTTCCGCACTGTCGCCATTGAAGCCGCCGGCGGCAATGATCGGGCCGTCGAAAGCGCTGCGCAGCAGCGCAGACGCCACGGGCTCCTGATGCTGGTCGAGCGTTTCGACGCCTTTGACGCGCGGCTCGATAATGTGCAGATAGGCTATGCCAAACCGGTTCAATTGTTCTGCTGCGTAGGTAAAGGTCGCCTCGGGATTGGAGTCGGATATCGAGCCCCACTGGCCGCTGGGCGACAACCGCACACCCACGCGGTTCGCCCCCCACACCGACACCAGGGCGGTGACCACTTCGATCAGGAAGCGCGCGCGTTTTTCGATGGTGCCGCCGTAGGCATCCGTACGCTTGTTGGTGCCATCTTGCAGGAATGTGTCGGCCAGGTAGCCGTTGGCGGAGTGCAGTTCAACGCCGTCGAGGCCGGCAGCAAGTGCGCGCTCGGCACTCCTTCGGTAGTACTCGATCACGGTCTGGATTTCGGCGATATCGATCGCGCGATGCATCGAAACCGGCACCCAGCCATTGTGCGTCAGCGCTTCGCCTTCGAAGGGCACTTCTGACGGCGCGATCGGCGCCGCCCCGCCTGTCAGGTCGACGTGCGACTGGCGTCCGTCGTGCCCCAACTGCATGAAGATGCGCCCGCCCTTCGCATGGACGGCATCCGCGATCTTCTTCCAGCCCGGGATGTGTGAGTCTTCATAAATCCCAGGCGCACCGAGGTAGCCGCGGCTGTCGTAAGACACGTGCGTCGATTCGGTGATGATCACGCCGCCCGCGGAAGCGCGTTGCCTGTAGTACTCCAGCATGATCTTGCTGGGACTATCGTCGCTGTTGGCGCGAAGGCGCGTAGTCGGCGCATGCACCACACGGTGTTTCAATTCATAAGGGCCGAGTTGAAGCGGCGAAAAGAGCTTGGTCATTATCAATCCCTAGTGAGGGTCGGATGCGATTGGTGCAGCGGCGGACTAGCTCTGCAGTCGTTGGGCGGTGGCGCGATCCAGTTGGCAAAATTCGCGGTCGGACAGGGTGATCGCGCCAGCCGCCACGTTCTCTTCCAGATGCGTGACCCGGGAGGTTCCCGGTATCGGCAGGATCACCGGACTGCGCTGCAATAGCCACGCGAGGGCGATCTGCCCGACGCTTGCCTGATGGCTTCGCGCGATGGAGTCGAGCAGCGAACCGGGACGGGTCAGCGCCCCGGCAGCCAGTGGGAACCATGGGATGAAGCCAATTCCACGGGCGGTGCAGTAGTCGAGTACGTCTTCGCTTCCGCGGTCACCCATGTTGAAGCGGTTTTGCACGGTCGCCACCTTGAAATATTTCGATGCAGCCTTGATGCCGGCCACCGATACTTCGCTCAGGCCAGCGTGGCGGACCACGCCGCTGTCGATCAGGTGGCGGACGGCGCCAAACTGCTCATCCCGCGGCACCAAGGGGTCGATGCGATGCAACTGCCACAGGCCGATTTGTTCGATACCAAGCCGTTGCAGGCTGCCGTGGGCTTGCTGAACCAGGTACTCCGGTCGACCCTGCGGTATCCACTGGTTGGGACCCGTGCGTGTCAGTCCCGCCTTGGTCGCTACGAGCATGTCGGCGCCATAGGGATGCAGCGCTTCGCGGATCAATTCTTCCGAAACGTTCGGCCCGTACGAGTCCGCCGTGTCGATGAAATTCACCTTGAGTTCGCGAAGGCGACGCAGGACGCGGATGGCTTCGACCCGATCGGCGGGCGCGCCCCAAATACCGGATCCGGTGATTCGCATCGCGCCGAATCCGAGCCGCTGGATTTCGGTGTCGCCGCCGATTTTGTAAGTAGGGTGCGGGATAGTCATGTTTCACCTTTACTGCCTGTCTGTGACCGTTAGAGATGGCGGCGCACTACCCGCCGGGACAGGGAAATGCGTGTTGAAGGAGGCTGGCTGTCCCGGCGCCGATATTTGCGTCATACGCAGCACGTTCTCCCGGCTTCACGATGTGGCCGATGTGTGCCCTGGAAATTGCGGCGAACGTCTGCTGCGCATGAGTGATACCTCAGGCCGCAGTGACCGCCCCTTTTCGTGCCCTTATCAGGTGCTTGCCGATACTGGCTGTCAGAATCAGCGCAGCGACTTCGCACGCAGCGGCGGTCCAGCCAAGGTTGGTCACTGAGGTGACACTCAAGGTCAGGGACCCGAGCGCAGCGCCAAGCGAAAAGCCGAGATACATGAAGGAAGCGTTCAGTGACAGGGCAATGGGCGTGCCGCGCAGCCCGGCGAGATTAATTAGTCCTGCTTGCTGTGCGGGATAGAACGACCAGTGAGCAACGCCCCAGGCCACTACACCGATCAGAATGGGGACCAGAGCCAATGTCATCGTCAGCCAGTGCGCGCTCGCCGACATGAGCGAGAATGCGAGGATCGTCACGCTCAGGCAGGGGATGATCACGCGGCCGGGGCCGAAGCGGTCCACGGCTTTGCCACCGATGAACACGCCGATGGCTGCCGCAACACCCCAGGTGAACAGCACAAAGCCAATTTGTGCGCCGTGCAACGGCGTCGTTTTGGCAACGAACAGCGCCAGATACGTATAGATCGTATAGGCGCCCATCGCCCACAGCGTGGTGACGAGCAAGGTCATCAGGATGACTGGCTGTCGTGCGACTTGGATACGCTCGCGCAGCGTGGCAGTCGGCAATCCTGCGCCAATGGAACGCGGCAGGCCGAACATCAAGCCCGCTGTGGCGACAGCGGACAGGGTGGCGACGCCCGCGAAGGTCATGCGCCAGCCGAGCCGATCACCGACCAATGCGCCCAGCGGCACGCCGAACGCAACCGCGATCGTGATGCCGCCGTTGACGATGGCCAGCGCCGTGCCGCGCCGTTCTGGACCAGCAATGGCGCCAGCCAGTGCGTTGGCGCCAGGCACATACAGACCGGCGGCTGCGGCGAGCAGGATGCGGGCCGCCATCAATTCCCAATAGTTCTGGGCGGCCCAGGCAATGATGTTGGCAACGGTGAAGGCTGAGAGCGACAGCATCATCAGTGTGCGCCGATGAAACGAGCCGGTCAGGGCCGTCAGGATCGGTGAGCTGAGTGCGTAGGCCAAAGCAAACACCGTGACAAGCTGGCCTGTGGCGACAATGCTGGTGTGCAGGTCCGTGGCAATGTCGGGCAGCAGGCCGGCAATCATGAAGCTCTCGGTGCCGACTGCGAAAGTTCCCAGCGCCAGCCAGTACAGCGGCGCGAGGGAGGTGGACTGGGTCGTGGAGGTCATTGTGTGCTCCGCTTACGCTGCTACCGCGTCGGCGTTGTAGAACGGATAGTCGGTATAGCCGACGTCGGTGCCGCCAAAGAACGTTGGGCGGTCATACGGATTCAGCTGCAGCCGGCGGCGCAGCCGTTCGGGCAGATCCGGGTTGGCAATGAAGTCGCGGCCAAATGCAACCAGGTCAGCATCGCCCGCCTGCAGGATGGCTTCGGCGGTATCGGCCTTGAAGCCGCCGGCGGCAATGATGGTGCCCTTGTAGTGCTTGCGGATCAGTTGCGCGGCGACCGGGTTCGGATCCTTGCTGTCGTCGTCGACGTTGCCCAGGACACGCGGCTCGATCAGATGCACGTAGGCCAGGTTCAGCTTGGCCAGTTCTTGCGCGACGTAGCTGAAGAGGCCTTCCGGATTGCTGTCGGACATGTCGCCCCAGGTGCCGCTCGGTCCAAGGCGCACGGCCACGCGTTCGCTGCCCCACACGCCGATAACGGCCTGGGTGGCCTCCATCAGGAAGCGGGCACGGTTTTCAAACGAGCCGCCATAGATGTCGGTGCGCTTGTTGCTGCCGTCCTGCAGGAATTGATCGAATAGGTAGCCATTTGCGGCGTGCAATTCAACTCCATCGAACCCAGCCTCCTTGCCGCGAATCGCGGCGGTCCGGAAGCTTTTAACGAGCTCGGCGATTTCGGGGATGGTCAGCGCGCGGCTCGGCGTGTTCGGGATCCAGCCTGCTTCGGTGTAGGCGACGCCACCGTGCGGGACGGCGGACGGTGCCACCGGCTGTGCGCCGCCCGGCTGCAACTGGCTGTTGGACTGACGTCCGGCGTGATAAAGCTGCAGGAAGATACGGCCGCCCTTGGCGTGTATAGCGTCCGTCACGAGTTTCCAGCCGGCGATCTGGCTGTCGTCGTAGAGGCCAGGTGCACCGAGGTAGCCGTTGCCGTTGGGCGCGGCGATGGTGGCTTCGCTGATCAGGAAACCGCCTTCCGACGCGCGCTGGGCATAGTACTCGGCCATCAGCGGGCCGGGTCTCGCGCCTTCTTCGGCGCGCATGCGGGTGAGCGGCGCCAGCACCACGCGATGGGAAACTTCGTAAGGACCGACTTTGACTGCGGAATGGAGTTTGGACATGATTTCCTCGAGATTCAGTTGCTGGTGACGTTCAATCAACAGCGGGCTTTCGACCTTGAGGAGAAGTGTATGGACGGGCTCGGCTTAGAAAAATAGGCTAAGGTTCCGAATATATAGGACTGGAAAGTCCGCAATTGAGGCGCATGCGGGTTGAACTCGCTAACCGACATTTGCGAGCATTGGAAAATAAAGCTAAGGTACCCGCGATATCGGACAAATATGTCCTAGACGACCTCGGGAAGCGGTAATGGACAGCCTCAGTGGTATTTCGGTGTTCGTGCAGGTGGCAGAAACGCGCAGCTTTACTGAAGCGGGACGGCTGCTCGGAGTATCGTCTTCCGCGGTCGGCAAAAGCATTGCGCGCACCGAGGAGCGGCTGGGCGTGCGGCTCTTTCATCGCAGCACGCGCAGCATCACGCTGACGGCCGAAGGGGTGTTGTTTCTGGAACGGTGCCGACGCATCCTCGGCGAAGTCGAAGCGGCGGAAGCCGAGTTGTCCGATGCCGCTGGAAGTCCGCGCGGCAGGCTGCGGATCAGCACGCCGCAACTGTCCGGGCTGATCATGCCGGCGCTCGACGGCTTCATGTCGCAGTACCCGGACATCGAAGTCGATGTCGATCTCTCCGATCGCATGGTGGATATCATCGAAGAAGGCTTCGATGCGGTCATACGCACGGGTGAGCAGCACGATTCGAGGCTGGTATCGCGACGCCTCGGCTCCTGCGGTCAGGTGCTGGTCGCGTCGCCTGGCTATCTCGAGCGGCACGGCGTACCGAGGCATCCGTCTGAACTCGTTCGGCATGCCTGTCTGCTACATAAATTCCCCGCTAGCGGCAAACTGGAACGCTGGCCCTTTCGGCTCACTGCGTCGGAAGCGGAGCCGGAGTTGCCGCAAACATTCGTCAGCAACACCATTGAAGTGCTGGGCTTTCTGGCGCTTCAGAACAAGGGCCTCACCTTCCTGCCGACCTTCCTCGTGCGCGACGCACTGGCGAGCGGTGCGTTACAGATCGTGCTCGACGATTTCATTGACCAGACCGTTACCTTCTGGGTCTTGTGGCCGGCAAGCCGTTACGCCTCGCCGAAGCTGCGTGTCTTTATCGACTACATCAGCCAGAATCTGCAGATCTAATAGGGTCCGGCAAAGAATCAGCTCAAAGTCGCGAAGCCGGACTGAAGTGTCCGAAATGATCGGAATCCCAGCCTGTTTATCTCCAATCCCCTGATCTCTACTATTTCCCTGTCGCTGCGCGGATGGTCTGCACAGCCTCAAAGTGGAGAGTTCTTGTGAATAGTGTCGCCAGCCGAGCTACAGGCTCCGGCAAAATCAGGGTGGGCGTCGTTGGGCTGGGCAATTGGTCGGAATACGGGCACCTGCCTTCGCTGAAACTGCTGCCGGAATATGAACTGACCGCGGTGTACAGCCGCAACCCGGAAAAGGCGGCATCGCTGGTCACGCGCCATGGGTTCAAATACGCGGCAAGCTCGCTGCAGGAACTGGTATCGCATCCGGAAGTCGATCTCGTACTCGTGTTGACGCCCGCGTTCCAGCATGAAGAGGGCATTCGCGCGGCCATTGAGGCGGGCAAGGACGTCTACTGTGAATGGCCTCTGACGCCGAGCACTGAATTGTCGAATGAGTTGCTCGCATTGGCCGGGAAGGCGGGCGTGCGCACCATCGTAGGTTTGCAGCGGCGGCTCAATCCGGGCTACCGATATGTGCGCGATCTGCTGGAGCGGGGCGAGATTGGCGAAGTACGTTCGGTGCGCCTGCACGTGAGCGTCGAGTACTTCCAGCGTGAACGGCCTGCCGCACTGTACTTTACGGTCCCCGAAAAAAACTTCTCCAGCCTGCTGTCGATCTACGGTGGCCACTTCCTGGACGCCTTGTTCACGACGATGGTTGGCTATCCGAAAAGCCTGTCGGCGCTGGCCGTCAATCAGTTCAAGGAAGTCACGCTGGTGGAAACGGGAGAAACATTGCCGCATACCAACGCCGACCAGGTCGTGCTTGCCGGGACATTCGCCAACGGCGCAGTGCTGGCAGTCCATATCGAGGCGGGAAAGCGCAATAATTTCGGTATGCAGCTTGACGTGACAGGCAGCAAGGGCGACTTGAAAATCTGGAACACCACCAGCTTTGGCGACGCCTTCAACCGCATCGAATTCGCGCGGGGTGACGGCCAGCCGCTTACTGAGCTGACGATTCCGGCGGAATATGAATGGCTGCCGCCAAGCGAACTCGGGGCGAGTGTCCTGGAGTTGGCAAATCTGTATTCCGCTTATGCACGTGACGTCAAGGCCGGTTCAACGCTTGCGCCTACTTTTGCGGACGCGATTCGCATGCATGAACTGATGGACCAGATCGTGGAGTCTGATCGCACGGGTCAGCGCGTTCCGCTCTCATTCAGCACACCCGGTTAAGCCGGACGGCCGGCTCAGATACTGCAGCCGGCTTCAATCCTCAAGCAGCTCCGCAGTCCGCTTCCGCAAACTTCACCTGGGAAACGCAATGTCTACCCATCCCGTCGTTCTGATCACCGGTGCGTTGACTGGTATTGGCCGCGCCACCGCACTCGCCTTCGCCCGTGAAGGTTCCCATGTCGTTGTCTCTGGACGCCGCGTGGACGAAGGCCTGAAGCTGGCCGACGCGCTTCGCGCACTCGGCGCGGAAGCAGAGTTCATACAGTCGGATGTCCGATTCGAAGACGAGGTACGCAACCTCGTCGATAAGACGGTTGCGCGCTTTGGCCGGCTCGATATTGCGGTCAACTCTGCGGGCACCGAAGGCCAGTCAGGGCCGGTAACGGACCGGACTCCTGAGGGCTATGCAGCCGTCTTTGATACCAATGTGCTCGGCACGTTGCTCAGCATGAAGCACGAGATGCGCGTGATGCAGACGCAGGGCAGCGGCAGCATCGTCAATGTCTCATCGACGATGGGTTCTCGCGGCGCGGCGAACGCCTCTCTCTACGTGGCAAGCAAGCACGCTGTAGAGGGCTTGACCAAATCTGCAGCGATCGAGGGTGCCGCTTCAGGCGTGCGCGTCAACGCCATCGCCCCGGGTCCGGTCGAGACCGCGATGCTCGACCGGCTAACCGGCACCGCCGAGCGGAAAACCGCGTTTCTCACGAACGTCCCGCTCAAGCGCGCGGGAACCCCCGAAGAGATAGCCCACGCCATCGTGTTCGTCGCGTCTGACAAGGCGAGCTTCATCACTGGCGAAATCATCAGGGTCAACGGCGGCAAAACGGCCTCGTGAGGCCTGCTAGCCATCACCAGACCGTTTTGGCCCAGGAGCACGATGATTCCTGGGGGCACTCGAACGACTTTTCTCCAGGGCACGCGTTGATCTCAACGACGAGGGTGGAAATCAGCGGTACTACGCACGGCGGGGACGTGTAATCCGGACAAACGGCGTGACAGACGAGACTTTTATCTGGTGACGTTGATAGGCCGCTCTCGGCCTTATGTGAAGCTTTCAATAAGGCCGACGACCTGGCAGGCGGCACTCAAGCTCGTATGGCCGTTATACATTTGGAATCCGCCATAGATATGGCTCTGGCTCCAGCGGCCGCCTCGGGTCGTAAGCGGCCAACCGCTTCTTCGACTGGGGGCGCTCCCCTTCCTTACGCCCTTGACACCTAAGCGTAACCGGTCAAACAGAACGTCTCGGGACTTGTTCTCACTGCAGCTATTCCAGTCTGACCTAGAAGGGAAGCGACCGCTGCAGAAGCGGAGGAAATTCGCGAAACTCAACATGTGCAAGCGCGAATCAAGCCTTCCGAGTATCCCTGAATAGCCGGCCGCAGGGCAGGCTGGTTGTTTTATCTGAGGTGGCAGAGAGGTTTTCAACATGGATAACAAAGTATCTAAATAGGCTCGATGGATACTTTGCTACTCCTATGCGTACCCTAGGCGAATTGAGCACGGTGCTGTCCGACGACGCGCAATCTGCATCAGCCGACAAGTCGGACCTTGCTGCTGCGACCGGCGTTACCCGCGTGACGCTTCGTCGCGCGCTGACAGGTTCGGACTTTAAGGTTTCCACGCTCTTCGCAATTGCAGA
Source organism: Paraburkholderia sp. CNPSo 3076 (assembly GCF_026343935.1). NCBI lineage: Bacteria > Pseudomonadati > Pseudomonadota > Betaproteobacteria > Burkholderiales > Burkholderiaceae > Paraburkholderia > Paraburkholderia sp. CNPSo 3076. The sequence continues at coordinate 13,677 of NZ_JAPMAL010000043.1, forward strand.
CAAGCTCGGGCTTGAGGTCGTGCTTGTGCCAAAGGGCGCTGCCCGCGGACTTGCCGCGGAGACGCAGGCAGCCGCCCCGCAGGTGAAAACGCTTGTTCAGGCCGCGCTCGAGCGAGTCCGGAAGGTGAGTGACGAATGAACGTCAAAGCACTTGAAAATCTGCTCGGCACGACGCGCGTGGGCATTCTCCTCCAGTACAGCGACGACAAGCCAAGCGCATCGCCGTGAAGCCCCAAATAACGCGTGATTTTCGGCCTGCCCCGATCGGTGCCTACCGGCGCGAGAGCAGGTGAAGCCGGAGTCGTCTGCTAACTCTCACTAGTCTTCCGTGGTGAGCGGGCGAAGCGGCAGCGAACACACGCACGCGAAGAGTCGTCGGCCAAGATCTGCGGTAGACACTCGCTCGGCAACACAATGCCGGGTTCGCAAATCGGCGCCACGAAATATCCGTAGAGCGTTACGACATTCATCGTTGCATCGCCGCGCATTCGGACCGGTCGGGACCGATACGCCTGACGAGGCAAAAGCCGATTATGCGAAATTCAATGGGTCTGCCTCCGTAGCATGACTCGAGCAAAACAGTCCCCGGAACTCCCGAGGCGATTCAATCGCAAATTTGCACGTCGCCAAGCATGCGTTTTATGAATGCTCGCCCACGAAAAATGTCGTGCAAGCTCCCTGCACCGTACCGAATCCTGCTCGGCTATCCTCATTCCCGGTTCGTATCTCAAACTTAAAAAGGAGACAACAATGTTCGACCTTTCAGGAAAGGTGGCGGTCATTACGGGTGGAGCGAGTGGCATTGGGCTCGGCATCGCTCGCGGCATGGTTGCGGCTGGTGCGCGTGTTGTGCTGATTGGTCGCGATCGATGGAAGGGCCGTGCTGCAATTGAATCGCTGTCAGGCGGTAATGCAAACGGCCATTTCATTCAAGCCGACATCACGAATCATGGTGAGTGCACTAAGGCAATCGAGCAGGCCGAGCAGCATTTCGGGTGTCTAAATATCCTTGTGAACAACGCTGGCATGAATATCCGCAAGCAAGGGCACGAGCTAGGCTCCGAGGAATGGCACCAGATTGTCGATACGAACCTGAGCGGCGCGCATTTCTGCGCTCAGGCTATTTATGGTGCGTTCACGCGCGCAGGTGGCGGCAAGATTATCAATATCGGCTCGATGCTCTCCCTGTTCGGCACGACCTACGGTTCGGCCTATGCGGCCAGCAAGGGCGGAATCGTGCAGCTCGGCAAAGCGTGGGCTGTTGAATGGGCACCTCATAACATTCAGGTCAACACGTTGCTGCCTGGCTGGATCGAAACCGATCTGACCGCCGAGGCGAAACGGCTTTTCCCTGACCTCGAAGCGGGCATCTTGAGCCGCACGCCTCAGGGGCGCTGGGGCAAGCCCGAGGACCTTGCCGGCATTGCAGTGGCGCTCTGTTCAAGCGAATGCGACTTCGTGACTGGCGCGGTCATTCCGGTAGACGGTGGATATTCGGTTCAAGGTTAGCCGATTCTTTTTGACGCTGCCATATCAAATACAAAGGAGACACCCAGCATGTCCAGTGCATATGCCGGGCCCGGAAAATATATCCAGCGCGCGGGTGAGATCTCGCGCCTTTCACAGCACGTTGCACCGTTGGGCCGCAACGTGCTCGTTCTGATCGATCCGTTTCTGTTCGACCGCTTCAGCAGTCCACTACAGCGCGATCTCGAAGGTGCCAAGCTGTCGGTACATCTGGAGAAGTTCGGCGGCGAATGTACGCTGGCTGAAATCGCGCGCGTGGCCGCAATCGCCAGAGGCAAGGAGAGCCAGATTCTCGTGGGCGTCGGCGGGGGAAAGGCAGCAGACACCGTCAAGATTGCGGCATTCGAAGCCAACGCGCGGACCGTCATCGTTTCGACGATTGCGTCAACGGACGCACCGTGTAGCGCTGTCGCCGTCCGCTATACGTCTGAGGGCGTATACGAGGGGTCCGCCCGGCTGCCTCGCAATCCCGATCTGGTCGTAGCGGACACCAGCATTGTGGCGAGTGCGCCAGTACGCTTTCTCGTCGCAGGAATCGGCGATGCGCTATCGACTTGGTTCGAGGCACGTTCGAACCTGGAGTCGCGAACGAACAACTACGTCGCGGGAGGGGTCCCTCCGACAGCTGCTGGTATTGCCATTGCGCGAGCCTGCCACGATGTGCTGATGCGAGACGGTCTGAAGGCAAAGCAGGCGGTCGAAGCCGGTCTCTGTACCACGGCAGTCGAAAACCTCATCGAAGCTAATACGCTGCTCAGCAGTATCGGCTTCGAGAACTGCGGATGCTCCGCAGCACACGGCATGCATGGTGGACTGACTGCCCTAAGCGAAACCCACGGCATGCTGCACGGCGAGAACGTCGCGTTCGGGACGCTATGCCTGCTCATGCTAGAAAATCGCCCGATCCAGGAAATCGAGGAGATGATCCGGTTCTGCGAACAGGTCGGGCTTCCTACGACACTCGCCGAACTAGGGCTGCCCGGCGACCTGCGGTACTACGCGAACCGGATCGCCGAGGCATCGCTCGCTGAAGGAGAATCTACCCACGCGTGTCCCGTGGATGTTTCCGTGGCCCTCGTGAGTGATTTGATACTCGCGCTCGACGCGACGACGACGCGGATGCGGGCGGCGAGACACTAGCGCCTGTTCACATTCTCACCTGCTGGCCAAAGGCGCACACCAGCTGCGCCTCCTCCGGCCTGCGCTTGCCGCAGTGGCTCAGCGCCTTATTTCGTGCGGCCCCCGCGCCGCTCGCGGCAAATAGCGCTCGCATGGTACGGAGTCGCTGTGGAAAACATCAGAGTGCTGACACCCCGTTCCACAGCGCCGCTACATCCGGGTCTTTGCAACTCAATCCGGCTATCAAAGCCTAAGGCGCCCCACCCCTTACCCACGAGCACTGATTTTTAGCGCATTGGCAGCTGCCGAACTCATCTCTTCGTTGGCCACGAATACGATAAGTGCATCTCCATCATTGAGTTTTCCAATCTGTGCGCGCAGTCGCTCGTCGACGCGCTCAATGGAATCAAGAACCACGATTCTGATTTCACCACGCGTCTGGATGTCGTCAAGGTCACTCAGTCTGGTGACACCATCCCCATAGCGAATATCGACGAGAACCTCTCCGCATGGGAAGCTGCATATGCGAGTTTGGCTGTTGGCTCCGGGGTTGGAAACAAGCTTCTGGGGCATTGTAGGTATCTCAAGTTCTGGCGTATCGCCTTTCATAATCGACGACGGGAGAAAACGCTCGCGACGGTTTGGCCCAACTCAGCCGGAGCCCAGATTTACGTGCACCGTGGTGATTTTTACGCAGGTATCCGCGTGACCTTTGCGTGCCGGTCAGCCACGGATGGCCCGCAGAAATTTATATGAGGTGCGCAGCGAAAGCGCAAACAGGCGGTGCGCAACAATGCAGCCACCGCCCATGTGATACCGGGCTACAACCCGCGAAAAGGTGTAAGCGTGGGGCGTTTCATCCTCATGAGATCCGTCACCTCAACTCGGTCATCCACCGACAGGATTGGGATTGTCATCCATTTCCCGTCATGATAAGTCCGGGATTCGTCGTACTGTTTGACCAGCGGCGGACTCCAGAAGTAACGCCTTTCTTCAAACTTCTCTCGTTCGGTCCGGCCTAAGACGACCAATACGGACAACAGCCTGTATGCCGGAAACAGACTGCAAAACGCCCTGTTCTCCTTGTAGCGCAGTGCCCAACCACGCTTCTTGCCGCCATATATCCAATCCGGCGTGAAAACATTGGGGTAAAACTCGTCGATCCAGCTTCGCAGCTCGCCCCAATGTTCGAACGCCTCCGGGCCCAACCAGTCGCGGAGAGTACGCTCATCCGGATGCGAGGATTTGTCAGAAATTCTGTCGCCTATCTCAGCGCTTCGTGCGGTTTTGCTTTCCATTCTTCACCTCCTCAGCTTATCCGGATATTTAACTTTCCATCAACTCACCGCCGTGCGTCGCCCTGCGAAGTCCGGAGCGACCCTAGCAAGAGCGTCAACGATGCAGCCAGCAGGACGAGGTCCTTAAGCAGGAACTGGCCGGGAAACGCCGAAATCGCAGGAAAGCCACCCGCAGTCGCTTCGGCGACGCCAGGGGTGCTCAACATGAAGGTAAGCGTGATCAGATAGGTAGCGGCCGACATCGCAGCGCCCAACGCAGAGAAAAAGGGCTGAATCGATCCGATAATTAGAGCGACCGCGGTCGACAGCTCTAGCAAACCAATCACATCACTTGCCCCTTGAACACCGAACGCAGAATTCAACCAGCCCATGATAGGACTATTCACGATAAACGGCGATATTCCAGTCGCTTCATAGTGGGTGAATTTCATTGCTCCGAACCACAGAAAGATTATGACAAGCGCCCACCTCAGCAACAAAAGACCAGTTCGAGATCCAACGCTCCGTTCTGCGATTTGAAAGCGAAACTGATTTGTACGAATGCTCATTTTGATTTCCAGATTCAGTATGTTGAAGGGTTTTTTACCGATTCACAGCTTTACTTTTCCGATAGCGGCTCCGGGACTAACTTCGACCGAAATAGTCCCGGAAATGTTAGACACACTGGAGATCCGACCCGACGCCACCCCTTATTTCCATCCAGCTCGCGACGCCTCGCTAGTCTCCAGGCAAAGGCTGGACAAGTGAGTTTCACTTGAACACCTTCCGGTACTGTATAAAGCCAGAGCGCTCTCCCACGGCGTCGTAGAGGAGCCTGCCTGGATAGTTCGTTTCGTGGGTCAGCCAGTGCACCCGAGGAGCTTTTCGACGTTTCGCCGCCGCGTACACATGTTCGATCAGTGCGCGACCAATGCCACGCCCACGTGCGTCAGGTCCAACAAACAGGTCCTGCAGATAGCAGTAGTCGGCAGATGTCCAGGTCGACCTTTGGTAGACCGTGTGCGCGAAGCCGCAAGGGTGACCGCATGTCATGGCGAGCACCGCGTACATCGGTTCGTCGGGGTCGAGGAAGCGCTCCCAGGTGTTGCGCGTCACAGCATGCGGGATATCAACCTTGTAAAACTGCTGATAGCCTTCCCAAAGTGGCAGCCACATATCGAAATCGCTATTTTCGATGGCTTTGATCTCAACTGATTGCATAGAGTTCTCCCGAAGTCCTATGGCAGTAAAGCGATGAAGCGCAACTGTGACCAAACCACAGCATCAAGCAATGCGATCAACCACAATTAACTTCAGTCTCACGGGCAATTTCTTTCCTCCGTTCGCGAAGGCGTGATTCGATCGAACCGCAGGTAGACATTTAAAGTCTATTCCCCGGTTAAGCGCATACCGTACTTCCGACGGTACGTACTCTGTATCTCATCTTGACTGCGAGGCGGCTCGGCAAAGATGTGCGCAGGAGAGAGCAATGAAGACATCGAGCTAACATCAATCCTGACGACGTGTTCGACTGGATATTCAGGCCCGTTGCTTATACGGACCCAGTCGGCAATCGTTGAATATTCTTCACCGTCAGGCGGCAGAATAAACGCCTTTCCTCTGAACCGGTAACCACGCCTCAGGAATACGTCGACTACGTTGATCTCGACGGCGGCGTTGGCATTCAAATTTTTCAACGTCCCGGGCGATGCGATATCGGCGAAGTAGAGCTTGCCACTCCTGACCGTTAAGGAGGCCTTTGGCGAAAGATTCGGCGTCCCATCCTCATTGACCGTCGCGACGAACGACAGTATTGCCCCTTTTATGATCGCTTCGGCGTCTGCGGTGATTTCAATCATGGATTCACTCCTCTGAAAGGACGTCCTGCGCATTCAAGAAAAACTCTCCTGTGTCTCGCAGGGTTCGTTGTTTATCGAAAATCTTTGCGCTATCTGAGCGGCGTGGTGAGCGTTTTGTCGTCCGTGTCGAGGACGAACACGGCGAGCAATTTCGCGGATTGGCTTTTGCTCGCGTTTCGGCTGATCGAATGGATAGCACCGGGCGGTTCTGACCAACTCTCACCCGCTCGATAAATGCGGGTTGGGTCGTCATTCACCTTGGACTCGACAGCGCCCTCGATCACGTACGCGTAAATGAATGCGGATTTCGCGTGGGTGTGAGGAATAGACGCCGCGCCGGGCGCGTATGTAACTTCCAGTGCAATCAGCGATTTGCCGGGGACGTTGGGAATCGCTGCGTCGAAATTCTTCGTGACGGTTTGTCCGTCACCGTCGTGAGCTTCCGCGGAGTCGGCGGCCATCGCAGCTAGTGCAACGAAGCTGGCAATGATGATGTTCCGTATCTTCATGGTCTTTTCCTTCTGCGTGTCAGCGAGGCTATGCGGCTAACTGCCCGGCCTGATTCAGGCTGATGGCATCTCGAGGCCGCGCTGCACAGCAGGGCGTGCGAGACCGCGATCGAACCAACGCTGGACATGAGTGAAGCGATCGAAGCCGACAAGGTCGCGCGCCTCGTAAAAGCCAATCAAGTTACGAACCCACCCGAGCAGAGAAATGTCGGCAATACTGTAGTCATCGCCCATCACCCAGTTGCGTCCGGCAAGCCGAGTGTCGAGCACGCCGAGCAAACGCGCGGCTTCCGACGCATAGCGGTCGCGCGGGCGCTTGTCTTCGTAGGCTTTCCCAGCGAATTTGTTGAAAAATCCGACCTGTCCAAACATGGGACCGACACCACCCATCTGCCACATCAGCCACTGGATCGTCTCAAAGCGAAGCGCTGGGTCCGTGGACAAGAGCTGCCCCGTCTTGTCGGCAAGATAGAGCAGGATCGCACCTGATTCGAACAATGCGATCGGGCGGTTCCCGGGACCGTTTGGATCGAAGATCGCCGGAATCTTGCCGTTCGGGTTGAGAGAAACGAAAGCAGGTTCCTGGTTTTCATTCGCCATGATGTCGACGCGGTGAGCCTCGTACGACAGGCCCGTTTCCTCCAGCATGATGCTGACCTTCACGCCGTTGGGAGTCGGCAATGAAAATAGCTGGAGCCGGTTGGGGTGTTGCGCTGGCCAACGCGTGAAGACTGGATGCTGAAGGGTCATCTTTTTCCTTGATCGGGGACGGCCAGCCATTTAACGAAACTGGCTGACCGTCCCCGCGAATGGTGCCCCCAAGAACATCGCTCTCGGGGTTACCAACGTCATGGGCGTCGGAGTCTCGAGCTCAGATCGAACCGGCCGGCGTGACAGCGGGGAAATCCATGTCCGGATCGAACACGTTATTGAAGAAATTCGTCAGGGAATACATGGCCACTAGTGCGACGATTTCCATCACGTTTGCATCCGTGTAGCCCGCTTCGCGAACCGCGTTCAAGTCGGCGTCGCCCACCTTCCCACGGGTTTCGATGACTTTGCGCGCGAACTGGACAGCCGCGTCGCGCTTCGGATCGGCAGCGTGGCCTTTGCGCGCGAGGATGATTTCTTCCGCCGGCAGTTTCGCAAGATGCTCTGCCGTGAAGCTGTGAACCGTCAGGCAGTAGTTGCAACCGTTCACTTCGGAGACAGCCAGGCCGATGCTGTCGCGCGTCTTCACATCGAGCGCCTTGCTCAGGGAGCCGAGCAGGTACGCCCAGGCGTTGAACGCGATCGGGCTTTGCGCGAACGCAGCCATCATGTTCGGCGTGAAGCCGATGTTCTTGGCGAAGCCATCGAGCGTTGCCTTCGATTCGGCGGGTACTTGTTCCGGCGTAAGAATGGTGGTACGGGTCATGATAGGATCTCTAATTAATTCGCACTACTTATCAAGAAAGGTTCATTCTTGAACCCTTCTCTGGGATTGCTTCGTGCCCGGGAGCGGGTCGAAGCCGTTCAGGACTTCAGTTGAGCGTCATCTTGCCTACGACTACCCTTTTCGCGGCTGGCTGGTCCTTGTACGTAGTGAACACTCCAGCAACCCGCTTAGACGAGGTCGAGAACTTCGTCCACGGGACGGCGCGGCTTTTGCGCCCAGTTGCCTTGACGCTCGGCACCGACAGCGAGCAGAAGCGCGGGCACTTCGTCATCGGCCAAGCCGAATTCGCGGTGAACCGCCTCAGCGTCGAAGCCGATCATCGGCGTGGACCCCATACCCAGCGAGCGGGCGGCGTAGATCATTGCCGACGCGCCGAACGTTGCCGTGCGTACGGCTTCGTCGCGACGACGCTGCGGATATTCCATGTACAGTTCGCGGGCCGGGGCCTCCCACTCCGACACCATCGTCGCCGGCATCACGCCTGCTTCGACCAGCGGAGCCAGGCGATCCGGAATCACGCTGGTGTCGACCAGCTGTCCGCAGATGATGAAGGTGACTGACGCGTCAGCGACAGCCGGCTGGCTCCAGGCAAGCGGAAAGAGCTTGGCCTTCGCTGCGGGCGTGCGCACCGCAATGAAGCGCCAGTTCTGCAGATGAAAGGACGTCGGTGCGCTGGTGGAGATCCGCACCAGCTCGCGGATCTGGTCGTCGCTCAACGTCGCCGACGGGTCGTAATACTTCGTGGCGCTACGGCTGACGATGCAGTCGATGACTGCGTTGGTCATGGTCGTTCCGCTGTTCAGGGTGGTTTCGCTGTTCATGATGATTCCTTTGGGTGGAGGGACCTGCTGGGTACAGAAGCGCCTCTTACGAGATCGCGCGGCAAAAATTCACTTTCTTGTGCAGATTGCGGATCACCGTCGCCGCTTTCACCGTGACGTCGCAGTCTCAACTGCGTGTTTGCCGTCAAGTGGTGAGTTGTTTCAACTTTAAGGCCCCACGAGGGCTATTTCGAGAGCGAAAATGCTCAATAAAGTGTCCAAAAGGATCAAACTCCACAAGGGCTCATCGGTTCGCTCGATCCTGCGACGCCGTAGCGTTCATCGCGCCGGCGCGATTGAAGTCCCTTGTCCAGATTGCATCGAAGGACGCACGGACGAAGAGCGGCCGCTCCGCGTCGACCTCGCCGGATCGTGTCCGATGTTGGTTAGAACCGGGAACGACAAATTTCAGGGTCTATCGCCCCTGACGTGCGAGACGACGCCATTCACCTGGTGTCATGCCCATCCTCTCTGTGAACAAACGCCGGAATGAAGATACAGATTGGTAGCCAACTGATTCGGCTACGGCCTCTGTGGTCATCGTCGGCTTCTTCAACTCGTTCGCAGCGTGGCTCATGCGGATGTCGGTTAGCAAATCAACCGCTGAGCATCCGAGCGTTTCCTGGAAATGCCGCATGAACGTGGCGCGGGACATATTGCACAAGGCGGCCAGCTCGGGCAGGTTCCAGGCGCGCGCGGGATCGGAGAACATCGCCGAAATCGCGGGCGCCAACCGTGGGTGGCCAGCCAGCGCCAACAAGCCTGTTGGGGCCTGTTCGGATTTACTTGCCTCGCGCAGCACGATGGTGAACAGCGCCGAACTGAGCGAATTAAGGACGGCGTAGCCGCCCACTTTTTCTCCCGTAGACTCATCACGCATGAGCCTCACAAAATTGGCGAGAGGATTCGAGACGGACTCAAAATCCGACTCATCGTCGATACTAGTAGTCCGCACCACCAGATTTGTCGGAAGGTAATTGCGAATCAGTCGGTCATGCGGCGGCGCAATAAAAAAGCGGCCACATAACATATCGAGATGTTCGCCAGCGCCATCATTCTCGCTAAACGTCCACCCGGCGAGGTCTTGGCGCTCGCGAGTGGGTCCGGGCTGAATTCCACTGCCGTCGTGCAGGACGTGCGCTGAGCCGTGGGGCAATAAGACGATATCGCCAGCGACAAGCTCCTTTGCCATTCCCGTCTCTGGATCCTCGATAATCGCCTTGCCCTTAAGGACGACGTGGTAGGGGATTTCATGGGTTGCCGCCTGATCCCACACGACGCGCCACGGTGCGCCGTAGGCGCAGCGTACTTCCGGCCGACCAGTGACGGTGATCAATTGCAGCAGGTGACTCAACCAGTCGACGTAAGACATAGAATTCCGTAAGGCCTCAGCATGGGGAAATCAGGTGACGGCAAAAACTCACAATTTTCAGCGCCCGAAAATCTCGACGAGAATGGATGCTCATTCCTCGCCATCTGCAGGACCGAATCTATCGGCCAGCACTCATCCCGCCGTCGACATGCAGTACCTCGCCCGTGACGAACGACGCTGAATCAAGAAAGGCAATCGCGTCCGCGATATCGCCCACCTCGCCCATGAATCCGAGTGGACCCAACGCGGCGAGATCGTCATGGACTTCTGGCCTGTGCATAGTCGACCTGATCAAACCCGGAGCCACCGCGTTCACCCGAATTCGCTTGCTTGCATACTCAATGGCGAGCGACTTCGTTGCGGCGTTGAGACCGCCCTTCGTCAATGCCGCTAGTGCCGAAGAAACTCCGATCTGGCTCTCGTAACGTCCCATGCAGGGATCACTCCAGCGGACGCTAATCGTCGTCGACGACAGTTTCTCCACAACGGAGACTTGCGAAGGCGTCGGCAGATTTGGCATGAGATATCCGCACGCTCAAACGTGGCCGCACGCGAGACTTGTCAAAAGCGGCTCAATCGTGGCTATCAGCGAAGCACGAAGTTGCGCGGATTGATCCTCATCGAGAAATGCGGTTGCCTGCAGCGGCACATAGTGGATGGTGGTGAAGCCAATGCAAGCCAGTACGGCAGAAAGATAAGGCGTGAGGAAATCCGGCTGGTTGGCGCGTTCGCCAGTAAACACGCCGCCGGAGGCAATGCCGACGAATACCGGACGGTCCCGAAGCATTCCAACCTTGCCAGCGGGCGTCGACTGCATCGTGCGTCCGACGCGGATAAGCTGATCGATCCACGCTTTCAGGACGGACGGAACCGTCAGGTTATTCATCGGAGTACCGATGACGATCACATCGGAATCCTCGACCTCCTGAATGAGTTCCTCCGCGAAAAGTACAGCGCCAGCGGTCCTTCCAGCAGCAGCCAACGTCGCAGGCGTCGAGAGTACGTCGGCGTAGGCGGCTCCGAGATGAGGTATCGGCTCCAGCCCAAGGTCCCGGCGGCGAACCTCCACGCCCGGCAAGAGCGTTTGAATCTTTTCGACGATTCCCGCCGAAAGTTTTCGGCTATGCGATCCCAGTCTAGGGCTGCAGTCGATATGCAGAATATTCATACAATTTTCTCCAGCAGATTTTGCAGCAGCTTTGGTCGCGCGGTTGCTTGACCAGCAGACGAAATCGGGCGCGTGAAACACCGGGCACCGAGATCGGAGTGCGTCTTAAATGCCTAGTTAACGAAGGCTTTGTGCAGGCTGTATCCATCTGTGCAACACTCTGCGCCCTTGCGGCTCCAGCACGGCATGAAGACGCCCCGCATTTGCAGCTCGCTCGCAGCTTCGACCGAATACGCAGAGAAAATCGGGTGCATGCTGCAAGAGCCACATTCCGTATTGACTTCGCGTTCGTAGCACTGTTGGTAGGGCAGATTCTGTACTATTCACGGTGCATAAAACAGTACCAAGATTGTGATTTTCGTGTGTACCAAGACTATGGCTTCAGACTTGCAGATACAGCTCGACCGGACATCTCTTGGCGAAGGTAAGAACGTCATCCACATCGGCTCCTTCAGCAAAACTGTTAGCCCTGCTTTGCGGCTTGGCTTCGTTGTTGTCCCTGCCGAACTCGCCAACGCGTTTGCGGAGATCGCCGCGACACTCGTCCCCGCGCCGTCACCGGTCATTTAAGTCGCCACGGCTGAGTTTATGCGGCAGGGCCACTATATTCGGCGTGTGCGTCGGCTCAAGCGTCTATATTCCTCGCAGCGCGACGCGCTGATAGCGGAGTTGTGTAGCCGAAACGCGCAATGGGTAAGTGCTGGCCTCGCCGTGCTTCTTCGCCTCCCAGAGGGCGCCCCCGATGTGCAAATCGTTCACGAGGCAATGACTGCAGGCATCGCGCCATCACCTTTGTCCGCGTGGTTCGCAAATCCATCGTGGACGGTGCCAGGCCTTTTGCTCGGGGTTGCGACCGCGCCCGAACAACACCTTGCCAAATCGTGCCAACGATTGTTCGAGATCATTGAAGGGTACTGCTGACTAAATGGGTCACCCGGCGTTGCCTGATTAGCATAAGTGCAGTTTCGTCGAAAAGCGCAGCTATATGGCTGCTAACTGTTAGCAACGGGGAGGCGCTTTTCCGGCAAGATCGCCGTAGCCATGCCACCGTGGGTGGCCATTCTCGAACGTACTTCAGGCGCTAACTGATCTTACCCACGAACCGCGGACACCTTGAGCTGCTACGGTCTATCGTTTTGCCCGAGGCGACAGACCGATCGATATGCTCGCCGAGCGCGAATCCAGACCTTAACCAAACCCGGAACTCAGGGCCCGGTTGTACGGCTTTTTCACGGGGTTTTCGCTCAGATGGGGAGTCGTCGGCAATTCGCGTCAGCACGGCCATGCACCGCGATCGCGACCAAGTACCCAAGTTAATCGCGGAAATGATGAAGAGCTGGGACGTCGACGATGGGACGGTGGGCATGCATGACCCATGCGGCGCTGCTGCTAATGGCACGCTAAGGCCGGCCGCAGCAACAAGTTTAGGAAAAGCGCGCCGGACAGGCGCGTTCTTTTGACCGCTTCAGCGTTCCGCAGCCATGGCGGAGTCGGGGGGCCGGCGGAAGCTGATGGCAAGCCGGTTGTAGGCATTCATCAGGCTGATGGCCATCGTAAGGTCCGCTAGCTCCTTCTCGCTGAACGTCGTCGCGGCAAGCTGGAAGTCCTCGTCGGGTACGTGGGTGTCGGCCACGCGGGTGACCGACTCCGCCCACGCCAGAGCGGCGCGCTCGCGATCGCTGAACAACGCACCCGCTTCATGCCAGGCTTGCACAAGCGCCAGTTTCGCGGGCGTGACGCCCTTCTTGATCAGGTCGCGGGTATGCATGTCGAGGCAAAAGGCGCACCCGTTGATCTGGCTGACGCGCAGATAGACCAGTTCGACGAGGACGTCTTCCAGGCCCGACTGCCTGACATAGCCATATACCCCCCCAAATGCCTTCACGCCGCCCGGCGATGCCTTGGCGTAGTCCAATCTCATTTTCAAGCTCCTTACTCGTCGTTGGTTGTCAGTGCTGTGTCGTTCGAATCGACGACAAACACGGCCAGCAGTTTTGCCGGCTTGGTCTTGCTCGCATTGCGGCTGACCGGGTGGCGCGAGCCGGGCTCCTCGAAGAACGCCTCCCCGGCCTTGTAGACGCGTTCCGGCTCGTCGTTCACCTTGCTGGCGACGCTGCCTGAGACCACGTACGCATAGATGAACGCCGACTTCGCGTGGGTGTGAGGCAACGAAGCGCCCCCGGGCGGGTAAGTGACTTCCACGGCGATCACCGATTTGCCCGGAATGTTCGGAATTGTGTGCGAGAAGTTCGGCTTGACGATATCGCCAGTGCCATGGTCAGCGGCGCCGTGCGCCGCGGCAACCCCGGACATGGCCAGGCTGCCAGCGGCAACAACAGAAAGTAAGGTTCGTGAAATTTTCATGATCAGCTCCTTGGTGGCTAGAATCATGCATCGGCTATGGTCCACGAAAAAGAACCAAGAACGCGAAAACTTGATGCACCACCCACCATGACAAATATTCTGGATCTGAAGCTCGACCGTGGTTCCAGGACAGCACTTGCGGAACAGATACGCCTGGCGATTACTGGCGTCATCGAGAGTGGTGTACTGGCCCCAGGCGCCAGGCTGCCGTCGTGGGTGGATCTTGCCGCGCAGCTTGGTGTGGCGCGCGGCACCGTCAAGACCGCCTATGAGCGGCTGACCGATGCGCAGTTGATTGTCTCGTCGCGCGCGGGCGGGACGAGGGTCTCCGAGCACACACCCACCGTGAGCCCCATCGCGGAACGGGCGCGATCGATAGAGACGGATTTGCAGTCGGCGCTGTACCAGCACTTCCTGCCCGGCCCTGCGGTGTTCCAGATGGGCGTGCCGGCATCGGACTGTTTTCCAAACACGTTGTTTGCACGTCTGCGCGCCCGGGCGGCACGCGATGAAGTCGAAGCGCCCGCATCCTACCCGGACCCGCGCGGCGAACATGAATTCCGCCGGGAAATCGCCGCGCATTTGGCCTTGTCACGCGGCATTGAGTGCCAGCCCTCGCAGATCTACATCACGGCAGGATTCTCGGGGGCGCTCGGTATCGCGCTACTCGTGCTTCAGGCCCAAGGCCGCAAGGCATGGGTCGAGAATCCCGGATATTTGCTGAGTCGCAAGGCCCTGGAAATTGGCCAGATCACGACGGTTCCGATTCCCGTCGACGAAGAAGGCATTGACGTCGGCTACGGCGAAACGCATGCACCGGATGCCGCGTTGGCGCTGGTCACCGCGGGACAACAGGCGCCGTTGGGTCCGACCTTGTCGCTCGCGCGCCGGCGGCAACTGCTGGAGTGGGCGGCCCGGGCGCAGGCATGGATTATCGAAGACGACTATCTGGGCGAGCTGCAGCTGAAACGCCGCGCGGCGCCAGCGCTGGCGTCGCAGGATCGAGCGGGGCGTGTCATTCACATCGGGACGTTCAGCAAGACCATCAGCCCGACGCTGCGACTGGGATTTGTAGTGGTGCCCCCCGCCCTGGTACCCCGCTTCGATGAAGCGGCAGCGTGCCTGTCTTCCGCACCGGGGCCGGCAGTACAGATGGCAATGGCCGAGTTCATGCGTGACGGGCATTACATGCGGCACTTGCGTCGCATGAAACGCATCTACGCGGGCCGCAGCCAGGCACTGATGACCGCGCTTGAGTCCAGGGGATTCGACGCCTATCCGGCTGGTCTGGCAGTGGTGGTTCGGCTCGCCGATGGCGCCGACGACAAGCGGATCGCACGGGAGTCCTATGCCTACGGGATCGCGCCCGCGCCGCTATCGGTCTGGTACTGCTCCGAGTCCACGCAGCGCTCGGGGCTGCTGCTTGGCGTTGCGCCGGCGATCGAACAACAGATTCCAGCGGCCTGCGATCGCTTGCAACAGCTGATCCGCAAGTTGAGCTGATGCGAAAGCGCCGGCAGGTCGTGGGCCAGCTGGTACACCATTTCTTCCGGTTTTTGGTACTTTTTTAACGACCAGTGAACGGACACAATGCCGTTCACCGGCTGGCGCGTCACGTTGCGCTGAGCCATATCGTTAAATCACCGCTGCACTGCGTCGCCACGCAGTCTTAGGAGGAATCGTGAAGATTTTCGTTGCAGGCGCCACCGGCGCCGTTGGACTGCCGCTGGTGCGCGTGCTCTGCGCGCAGGGTCATGAGGTAACGGGTATGACTCGCGCCGGCGCGGGTGCCGACAGGCTTCGCGAGCTTGGCGCCCGCGTGACCCTGGCGGACGCCTTTCATGCGGAGTCCGTGAAGGATGCCATCGCGACGGCGTCGCCCGATGTGGTCATCGACCAACTCACGTGGCTTCCGGCGAATCCTGCCGACATCGTCAAGTCCATGCCCAACGATACGCGCCTGCATCGCGAAGGCGGCGCCAGACAGTTGGGCGGCTGACAGATGGACTGTCCCCGAGTCCGCCTGCGGCCACACGAAGCGTCCACGCTCGAGTCGTTTCGCGTACAGGTTCATGCCGTCACCGCTCCACCATAAAATCTTGATGAGGTCACCGCGACGCCCACGAAACAGGAAGATGTGCCCCGAGAAGGGATCACGTCCGAGTGCTGACTGCACCAGCGCGGCAAGTCCATCCATGCCGCGGCGCATATCGGTAACGCCCGCTGCCAGCCATACGCGGGTACCGCCTGGCGGCGCAATCATGCTGGCATCAGGCAGCGCAGCACGAGGCGCAACTGCACAGGGTCGACCATGCCCGTGACGCGTACACGGGCACCGTTCAGTTCGATCTCGATGCCCGACGCCGCCGGTACGCTCTCGCGATGTGGCTCGACAGGTTGTAGAGCGAGCGACGCCGGTGCTGCGGTCTCGCCGGTCGGTGCATCAGGTAGCGCTACGAGCAGCAACACCGCTGTGCTGTGCGCCACCCCTTCAAACAGGCCCGCCCGCAGTTGCCGGCGCCACTTGAACACCATATTCGGATTCAGTCCGTGCGCCTGCGCGAGCTTGGCCACCGAAATACCCGGCTCGCACGCCGCGACGGCAACTTGCCGTCGGTACTCTGGTGTGTAGTTCGGTCGGCCCTTGCGGTTCGATGATCGCGCATTCCGTGTGTCCAAAGTAGTCCCCATCACTTGAAGTAACGGACATCACTTTGGACACCGGCTTCAGCTCTGTCCATGCGGCCACGAAATGACGCTTACTCTGCGGGGATGCTTGCGCGCGACGCGCGCGATGTGGCAAACAACGCGACCCGTGAAGCCGTGCGAGCCATGCTCCAGCCACCTGAGACCTACGCCACGCTGCAGGCCGACCTGCTCGCGCGAGCGGTGACTCACATGTTCGGGGACAACGTTGACGATTCGCATGCGCTGCTCGAGGCATTCAAGGCGCAGTTCGTGATCGATGCGCCCGGGGCATAGCGCCGATCCAGCCGTTTGGTGGGCGAAGGACCGGCCACCCTCGCCGGTCCGTTCCCCGCGGGTCCGCCCTCGCCCGCGGCGTGTCATCGGCTTGGCCGATCATCGATGACAAACCATCGCATCCGTCGCTCGGGTCGATCCGGTACGGCCAGTTGGCTATCTCGCCGATTTGAACGTCGACCCAGTACCTCCGGAACACGTGCTCTCCAATATCCAATCCGTATGTCGTAACATTCATTGGGGCCCTCCGTTCCTCAAGTGGACGTGTCGAAACCCCACTCTGACTATTGATGCCGTTCAATTTTGGAGGGCCTCCGCTTTCCTGCCAGACTCTGAACCCCCAAAGGGAGGGCGGTGTCCATTCCATCTCGGTCGATCTCGGCCGGATGGAAGGCGTCCCGACGCACGTGCGGATGGCACATCCACCACGATTCATCTCTTTTGTCCTTAACGTGGTTAGCGTCCCGCCGACGGAGGAATTGACAGCAAGGTTTCTGTCGAGAAGCCGATTAAGAGTCGCTAACACAACCTGGACATGCTGTCCAGGATATGGCCGTCATGGCCTCATGTCGCGGTTGTGTTAGCGACTCTAAAGCTCGATCCACTCGATGCAGTTCGGTCGACGCGAGCATTCGGCGAATTCTCGCGCAGCCTCCCATGCAACCTCAATGGGTATGACTCGATAATTGGCTACGTCCGTCGTTTCCGTGTCAGTCAGGAAAAACGTGCTGGTACCATCGGGATCCAGTCCATTTACATTGCCTAGGGAAATGAACCCAGGATGACGTGCGTCGGGAAAGTAATGCGCAGTAGCCAACGGCCCATTGGCCATGACCGCCAAGGCTGGAAATTTGGCGTTGCCGTGGGACAGCCAGTAGTCGTTCGCCGCGCCGCTCCACTGCGCAAGCGCGGCGTCCAACTCCTGACGCGTGTGCATTTCGCACGCGCCGCCAACATATTCCATTTTGATGGCTTCCATCACCTGTCTATGCCCCTATCAGTTCGGCGGCGGCTTGGGATCCGCTGAATTTCCAAAGTAATCCTTGGGCTGATCGTGCCAGTACTTCGTTGGCGCTATCGCGTTCTCTGGAGGAATGACCCGTAGCTTCGCATTTTTCGGAAGCAAAGTCTCCACTTGCCCATAGCAATAGTGACATGTTCCGTATGGGTGATTGTGGATCACCACCGCCTCCGTTATTCCCTCATCTCGCATGATCAGAGCCGCGTTGCCCTCAACGTGCCCCGATGAGTCGTAGTTCGATAGCACCTTGCCTCCCGAGTACAGCTTTCTAACGTGGTACTGCCCATTTGCATCCGTGTAAAACATATAGCCAATGGTGGTCTTTCCATCGAACGGTGGGAGCGTGACAGCGTCCATGGACGGGAACTGCTCTCTGAGCAACGCAGCGTCTTCGGCCTCCTGCTTCGTGTTTATGTCGTTGAGGAGCCGCTTGTATTCGTCCTCATAGCGGCTATCTTTCCCCGTCAGATCGTAGGGTGCGAGGAGTGTTCCTGGATGGCCAGTAACCTCCTCTTCGATTTCCATTCGTCTCGCGATTAATTGCAGCTTCTCCTGACGAATCCGCGCCGCCTCTTCCCGGTCCGCGCACTGCGAACACTCGCTCGAACTTTCGTTTCCATGCGGGCATTCACGGCCCAAAACGTCAATGAGAACCAGTGGGTTAGCGGTATACGCATAGAGGTTAATGCCGCCAGCTTGCCCTGCCGGGTCTGACTGCAAGTATCTTCCGAGCACCGGGCTGTACGATCTGAACCGGTTGTAGTGAAGACCTGTTTCCGGATCGAACCAGTGACCCGGCCAGCGAAGGTTGTATTCCAGTTCGTTGCCTGGTGCGACGCATATCGCCCCATAGGGATCGATCTCGTTCACACTCCATACGCACCCTCCCGAAATATCTTCAATCCACTCGGGCAGCCCCACTTGATTGCAGAAGACGTAGTAGGTCCGACCAGACTCCGGAGCGGCGTCACAACCGTCGTAATCGATAAACATGAACGGCAGGTATGATGTCTCGTTCACGTAGGCGTAGATCCTTAGCTGTCCATTCGGAGCCACTTCGGCGGCAAGCCGATCCCCATCCCAGAAGTACTGCGTGCGCGCGTGCCCCATCGCTTTCGCGATACGCCGGCATAGGCCGTCGTATTCCGCACTCCAATTCTCCTGACGATCGCTCCATTGGACCCGCACCAGCAGATCCATGCTGTTGTACTGCCAGGTTGTGCGACGGTTGTTCTCGCCGATCTGCTCGGCCAAATGATTGCGACTGTTGTAGCAAAACGCACCACACGCAGCGCCCGAAAGCCGGTTGCCCTCGGTATAGCGCATCCACTGGCATGTCGGCGTCGACAGGAGGTTTCCGCCGCGGTCATATTCAAAGCGGCGAACGGTCCAGCCATCGCGGCTCTCGCCAACCAGCCGGTGCGCGGCATCGTATTGGTACTCGGTGGTGCCCCCCGTGCTGTCGATCGCGCACTGCAACTCGCCCGTCGCGCTGTATTGGTATTGCACGCAATGGATCTCTGTCATGCGACCTTCCGGCCAATTCAGCCGCCCGGTGCATCGACCGTCCGAATCGAACCGGTACAGCACATTGGTGCGGTTGGCTAGCCGGACCAGCACCGTGCCGTCCGCTGCGCGCTGAAGCCGATGGACACCTCCATCCGGCGTATGAATCACCACGTCGCCAGTCGGGCCCGCGTCGTAGCGCGCGACGAAGCGCGAAAAATAGGTCGTGCTCTCAAGACGCTCACCAACGAAACTGTGCTCGATACCGCGCCCATCGCGCTTGTCGCCTGTGCGGCGACCGTTTGCGTCGTAAGTCAGTGTGACTTCGAATTTATCCGTCGACGCTCTGGTAAAGTTGCCGCGACGGTCGTACTCGTAGGTATGGGTTTCGCCGCTCGCGAGGATGCGCTTGCTATGCAAGCCGTTCTCGCCTACCTCGAAACGCAGCAATGTGTTGCCAGCACCATCGCGTTTTTCGATCAGCCGGTCACCCGTGTCGTATACGTATGATTCGCGTATCGTGTCGTGTCGTGCCACACGGGTAAGCCGGCCCTTGTAGTCATACGTGTACCGGCTCTCGTTGCCGTTCGCATCGACGATGGCCGTGATCTCTTGTTTAGGTGAATACCGGTATCGGACGGTGTTGCCCAGCGGATCGGTTTCACTTTCACGCAGGTTCCACGATGCGATGCTGTATTCATAGTCGTGCCCGTCTTTATCGCGTCGTTGCACCACGTTGCCGGCAGCGTCACGGCTCAGGCATTCAGAATGCCCAGATGCGTCCGTGCTGCCGATCACGCGGCCCGCTCCATCACGCTCCTCGGCAGGCTCAAGCACTGCGGCGCTCGATGCGAAAGCGGCCACTGCGACTGCTTCGATCTCCGGTGGCAACAGCAACCTGTCCGTCAAGTCCTCGGGTCTGGCATCCCCCCAGAGCAGTTCCAGCGGCCTCGCAGGGACAACATGCGCAAGGGGATTGGGCAACTGTGGGGCCTCGTCTCGCGTGGGCCAGCGATTTCCCCAGCGATCCAGGCGTCCGGTATTATCACCTCGTTCATCATAGAGCCAGCGCATGACGCGCCCACCCGAATCGACCTCCTCGACAATGCGTCCGTCGTCGCCCGTCACGCGCTCGGTCGCGCCGCCATAAGGATCGACGATACGCGTCACCGTACGCGCCGCGTCGTACAGGTAGGTCCACTTACCGCCGTCGGCTTGCGTCACCACCGTGCGGCCAGGCTGATAGTCGAGCAGCACCCGCCACAGGCCGTCCTGCCCCGCGCTTTCCACGCAACGGCCGCCGCTGTCGTAACGGTAGGAGAACGAGTAGCCATTGGCGTCCGTTTCGCGGATCATGCGTCGCCACGCGTCGTAGCCATAGGTCATCGAGGCGCCGAGCGCATCGGTGGACGCCACGAGGCACCCAGTGGCGTCGTAGCGATAGCGGGCGGCGCACAGGACCGCGCCTCGAGGGTCGGTCACACGCATTTCCACGACATGGCCGCGTGCATCGTAAAGCAGGTCGATCATCCGGCGGCGCTGCTCACGCCCGGCTGTTTGCTCGATGTGCTGCAACGTGCCGTCACCTGCGTAGCGCACCGTGCTTTCGACACCCTCGCGCACATGGCGTACGAGCCGAGCCGATGCTTGCACCCCACTCGCGCGGTCGAATGTGAATTTGCCGTGCGTGGCGTGAAGCAATACGAATCGATTCTCCCCCTGCTGCTCCAGTTCGTAGCCTGCGAACACATCCTCGTAGCGCCCCGAAGCACTGCGCCGGAACACATAGGCGCGGCCTGGGCCATCTACGTAAATCGCACGCGTGCGCAGCAAGCGCAGTTCGTGCTGGAAGCTGTGACGAAAGCCGAAGCCCAGCGCGCCGTCGCGTTCGCTCCAGTCGCTACGGTAGTAGCGCTCCCATTTGAAGGCGGGCGCGTCGACGGTCGCATAGTCGGTAAACTCATTCTCCGCCGTGCCCCTGACCACGTCGACAGGGTGGCCGCCCTTGCATTCCCCTTGCTCCGTACGCTTGGATTCCCCGGCATCTTCGGGGGCGTGCGCCTTCTTGCGCAGCCCCCAACCCAGCATCAACATGGCAAGCGCATCGGGCATCGGGAATCCGCCGATCAGGACGCTCTCGTCGCCATCGATCAGCGTTCCCATTCCTGGCTCAACGCCGGGATCCTTGCCCATCAGATTGCTCATCGCCATCGCGATCGCGTCTGCCGCTGTCTGCGCCGCCGTCATCTCGCCGGCGGCCGCCCCGGCCCCATCCACGGCCTGGTCGGCGGCCGTCAGCCCGCCGGAGGCCACCGGCGCCGCCATTCCGGCAATGTGCATCGCACGCTTTAGTGCGCTCGCCTTCTCAGCGTCCTGCTCGGCATGCCCGGCACCGCTCATGCCGAGCGGATTGCAGTGACGCGTCAGGTCCAGCGCCATGCGCGCCGCGCGCGCGCCACCGATGAAGGTATTGCTCGATCCGGTGCAGATCTCGAAGACGGGCGCAAAGCCGCCACAGGTGGGCGCGAGGCCGATGTCGAGCACCCGTGCAGCGGGCATGCCCCCATACAGCACGCTCAGGCAGCCGCTTCCGATCGTCACGCCGCAACTCGGCATCGGCACACCGTCGCTCGGCGGGTGCGCGTGCGCATGTGGCACCCCGAGATGCGGCACACCGATGAACGCCGCCGGCATGCCAGGCACAAGATTCGCACCGGGAATCATCGCCATGCCCGTATTGAGCAACTGGTCGAGCGCGCCGAGACTGCCCACCGCACCGCTCACAACGTTAGTGACGCGGTCAAGCGTGTTCGCCTTCGGGTTACCGAGCTGCTGAAACGGCTGCGCGCCGGCATTGACCGCACTGGCAAGCGCGTCGACCGACGTGTTGCCGGTCGGCGAGATCAACGGTGCAGGCGGCGGGGGCGGCTCGCTAGCCGGGCTGGCCGGATTGACGGGCGGGGTGCTCATTTATCGACGCGCTCCCTCAGGATATGAAGGAATCCGATCTTTCTCCATCTCGTAGGCTTTCGCCTGCGTCTTCAAGCCGGCCTGCGCATACAGGGCGGCCAGCCGTTCGAGCAGCGAGCGGCGCTGATGCTCGCAACCGAAGCGCTCGCACAGCGTTTTCGCCTCGGTCCACGTGCGTGCTGCCTCGGGCGTCTTATGCGCACCCAGCAGGGCCACGCCGAGCTTCTCCAGTGCGGCGACGCTCGCGTGCGGGAACATCAGCTTGTCCGCACCGCGGCTCGCGAGCTCGAAATATTCGGCCGCGCGCGCGGGCTGTTTCAGGCGCAGGCAAGCTTCCCCAGACGCCATGAGAATATTGAGCGTCACGCCCAGGTTGCCGCTGTCCGCCGCGGCATCGAGCGCATGTGCATACCAGCGGCTCGCATCGGCGTGCTGGCCGCTGCGCGTCGCGACATCGCCGATTCCGCCCAGCGCCAGCGCCAGCCCGAGCGGGTTGCACTGCTCGCGATGCCAGCGATACAGCAGGCGATATTTCTCCAGCGCCTGGTCGAGCCGACCGTGCGTGAGATCGAGCGCGGCCAGCTGCATCGCCGTCTGCATCCGCTCAGCCAGCGGGCGACCTGCGTCGTTCATCGCGCCCACCAGGACATCGGCGGTCTTTTCCGGCGAGAAGTCGAGGTCGAGCACGAGCACGTGTTGCGCTTGCGCGTGCTGCTCTTGCGGCAGCAGGATGCGCCGCGAACTATCGTCGCGAACGCAGAAGCGGTGGCCCTGCATCCACGCCTCGAAGCCATCGAGCGCGAGCAGCGGCAACACCGTCTCGCGATAACCGGCGGCGTCCTCGAGAGTCGATGGCATGAGCCCCCAGACGATATCGACGCCATCCGCAACCAGTGTGCGCACATGCTCGATCGCCGCTCTTAGGCGCCGAGCGGGGTGCTGCGCCGGATCGGTGCAAAGCAGCGGGAGCTCGGCCCACGGCATCACGCCCTCTTGCGCGCGCACCTGGTTCTCTGCGTCAATCTGCGCGGCGAGCGATGCCATGCACTGCTGCACAAAGCGGCCCGACGCGGCGCATTCGAACGGAAACAGCAGGTAGACGCGCTGCCCGTCGCGCCGATCGCGTTCCTGCAGCATCCTGAACGCGAACACGACGTCGAGATCGGTTGCGCCGAGCACGAGCGTCGGATAGTCGGGCTGCTCGATGAACGCGCCCAGCGCAGCATCCGCGGCGGAAAATTCACGCTGCATCACCCGATGCCCTCGTGCGTCAGTTCAGCCGAATGTAGCGACTGCGCACCACGGTATCGGCCTCGGTGCGGATATCGACGCCGCCGCGGCCTGCCTCCAGCTCAAGCGCTTGCGCGCGCAGGCTGAGCTTGCCCGCGGCCTCGAGGTTGACGTTCGAGCTCATGAGGCGCACCACCGGTCCCGCGCTCGAAGCGAGAATCTGCACCAGCGGTTTGCCATGTGCATCGTCGATCTGCACGCATTCGTCGGGCGCGAGCTTCACGGTCTGGCTCGCGTGCGTCTCGGCCGCGCCGGTTGCGCCATGCATGCCAGGCGCCTCGGTGATGCCCGCTTCGGCCCCTGCGGCGCTTGCCGAAAGAATCCCCGTGACAAGCGGCTCTGACCAGTTCACCGGCTGCTCGACGAGTACGCGATCGCCCCTGCGCGGCCGATGCCCGTGCAGGCATTGCAGCCAGCACTCCACGGCCTCGCCCTGGGCGGAGTGCCAGCGCACCCGCACCCGACCGGGGCTGTCCGGATGATGGGTGTCGGTCACCTCGGCTGCGAGCAGACCCTCCATGGCGGGCGCTCGCGCGGGCGCTGCCGGACCAGGGACCGTGCCCGCATCGAAAAGGGCGCGCAGCTTCGCGCGTGTGGCGTCGTCGATGGTGTCGGGATCGATGTATGTGGCTTGCGTAGCCATCGCTTCATCGGTTTGATCTGCGTGAGCGTCCATAAGATCCTCTCCGTTCTCCTGCACGACTAGTTGATATGGGCGATCGTCCCCTGAATCGTGATCCCTGACGCGTCGAGCTGGATGCTCGCCCCGTCCGTCGAGATGACGATCTTCTTCGCGTTGATGTTGACCTGCTTGACGTCCTGATCGCCGACGTTGACCGTGGGCGCCGAGATGTCCACGTTGGTCGTGCCATAGACTTCCGTAAAAGGGGTGCCGGCGATGACGACGCCCTTGCCTGTCCCGGTGATCGCCACGCCCCGGCCCTTGCCATCGCCGGTGATGCCGACACCACCATCGTTCCCGTTCACGTCGACGCCGAGCTTGCTGCCCGTGATGCCGACGCCGCCGTCGCCGGTGATGCCCACACCCTGTTTTTTGCCATACACGAGAACCGCGTTCGCCGCGGTCACGCTGTAGTCGCCTACGGCCACTTCGACGATGCGCGAGCCGGCGGCCACCGCATGCGTGCTGGTCTGCTCGACTTGCACGGTATGCGTGCCTTTGGCCACGGTGAAGCTGTGATTGCCGTCGGTGACCGTATGCGTACTGTTGCCCTTCACGGTGACGCTATGGTCTCCGCCTACACTGGTGGTCTCGTTCCGGCCGATCTGTGCGACCCGATGCTGCCCGATGTTGACGGTCTCGTTCTGCCCGACACTCCTCTGCCGGTTGTTCTTCACCTGCATCGTTTCATCGTTCCCGACCGTGTGCGTGTGGTCGTGCCCCACGGAAAGCGAATGGTCGAGTTCTGTCTCAGCGTCGAAATTGCGCTCCGCATGCATCCACAATTGCTCCGAGCCCTTGCGGTCTTCGAAGCGCAGCACATTCGCATGCTCGGGCGTACCGCCCGGCGTCGAGCGCGAGAGCAACCCGCTTTGCGTCGCGCTCACGGGCAGGCTCCAGGGCGGCATGCTCGCGGCGTTGTAGACGCGTCCGGTCACGATCGGATAATCGGGATCGCCATTCAGGAAGTCGACGATCACCTCGTCGCCGATGCGCGGTATCTGCACGCCGCCGAAACCGCCGCCCGCCCAGGGGCTCGAAACGCGCACCCAGCAAGACGAGTCCTGGTCGCGCCGCCCGTAACGGTCCCAGTGGAACTGCAGCTTCACGCGGCCGTAGCGGTCGGTCCAGATCTCCTCACCAGGCGGCCCGACCACGACCGCCGTCTGCGGGCCGTTGGTGTGCGGCACCCGCGTCGTGCGCGGCGTGCGGTACGGCAAATTGTCGGGCTGGGCAAGCAGATCGGCCTCGTGCAGCACGGGCTCGTTGCCGGTGTGGCTTGCGTATGGATTCTCCTGGAAACGGTACGTGCAATGTACGATCAGGTATTTGCGGTTCTGGTCGGCGCGCGAGCAGCGTTCCAGCTCAAAAAGGTACCCCGGCGCGCACGCGCGTACGTCGGTATGCGCCTGTGCGCGGTCGTAGGTACCCTGCAGCTCTTCCAGGCGCACGCGATTGCGCTGGGCGCCGTGCGCGTCGTCGTGATAGCCACCCGGCCATTCGTACACCGAATAATCGTCGTGATCGTGGCCGCGCGGCTCGGCGCGCTGCACGCCCAGGTCAGCGTGCGGCTTCGTATAGTCGTAGTCGCTCGCCTCGCGCCGCCCCGCGCTCACCTCCTGAACCGGCTGCCAGCTGTCGATATGCTCCTCGTCAGCAATCGCGGCGCGGTCGCGGCCGATGAACGGAATCGTCGCGTAGCCAGGCAGGTCGCGGTGCGAAGCCATTGCGTCGCACAGCACGAGCGTGTGCGTACCGGCCTCATGGCGGAAAAAGTAATAGATGCCCTCCGCCTCCATGAGCCGCGAGACGAAGTCGAGATCGGTCTCGTTGTACTGCACGCAGTACTCGCGCGGCGCATAGGTTTCGGTCAGCCGGTTCTCAATCGGGTAACCATAGGGAGAGAGCACCTGCTGCACGATTTGCGGCACGCTTTTTTCCTGAAAGATGCGGCAGTCGGCGCTGCGGCTCGCGAGCCAGAGCCACGGCCGCACGATCAACTCGTACGCGTAGTAACGCTCGGCATGGCGCCCGATCAACGAGGCGCGCGAAACGATCCCGTTCAGGTAACGCTCCCCGCCCACGGCCAGTTCGACGCGCACGGTCACCGCCTTGCCGAGCAGTTCGCGCAGCGACACGTTGTGACTCGCGGCAAGTGCCTCGATGCGCCACTCGAACGGATGCCCGAGTGCCTCTTCGCCGTTCAGGCGGTAGAACTTGAGTTCGTCGCCTGGCGGACTGTCGAGGGTGAATATGCGCGCCATGCGTCAGCCTCCCTGCGCACGCGCAACCAGATCGACCACGAGGTCGCGCGCGGGTTCATGGCTCAGGCGCCGCCCGAGCCAGGTTGACAAACCGAGCCTGCCCGCGCCGCCGGGCGTTGCGCGCGGCACCTCAGACGCTGCCAGTTCGAGTTGCAGGTCCCAGCCGAACTCGGCGCCGATGTACTCGCGCACCCAATGCACGAGCCGGGCCGAGTCCGCGCCACCGGGCAGGAAACCCTGGTAGCGCGCGAGCGGCAGCGGCCCCAGCACGATGCGAAAGCTGCCCTGCGCGTCGCGCACCGCACGTCCGAGCAGCGCGCCCTCGCCGAGCGCCGCCCCCGTTGCGCGCTGGCGCGCGACTTGCCCGCTGCCGCGCCGCGGGCCTCGCACAGCGCCGATCGCGCTGCGCTGACGCTCGCCCAGCGCGATCCAGCGCACGACATGTTCGACGATGCGCACCGGCACGCCGAAGTCGTGGCGCAGCATTTGCGCGAGCCCTTCGGGGTTGCGCGTCTGGCGCACCCAGTGGCCCGCCTGAAAGTACTTCGCATGGCGCCCCGGCACGTCTCGAGCACGCAACGGCGGTGCCGCGTTCCGCGTGCCGGCGGGGCCGATGAGACTCGCGACATAGCGGTCGAAGCGCGACTCTCCGGGCCGGTCGAGGCCGACCACCGGCTGCGCGTCGGCCCACGCGCGATAGAGCAGCACGATCAGCCGATGGTGGAACAGGTCGGCGAACGCGCCCATCGTGTTGTCGCCGAAACTGTGAACGCGCTCGTACGCATACTCCGTCACGTGCTGCGGCAGCGGACCGTTCGGGCCGAACAGCCCGAAGCCGTGAATATGCACGCGCGGCGGTCCGTCCTGCGCTTGTACGTCTTCTTTGCCATCGACCGCCGCCACCATCGATGGCGCGAACGACAGCGACGGCGTCTGCCCGAGCCGCACCGGCTCGCCCGCAGGATGCTGCGCCTCGCCGAGCGGCGCTTCGCCGCCTGCGAGCGCGTCGATCCAGCGCAGCAGATGAAACAGGTCATGCTCGTGCGGCGCGGCCCGTAGCCGCCGCCAGAACACCTGGTACCTGTCATGGCGGGCGGGGATCGGCTCTTGCTGGCTCATGTTCCGGAATCCTGATGATCGATTCATACCGCAGGCCTACGTCCGATCCGCGCGGGCCATTCGGCGATCTCGCCGCGTTGCGCCGAGTACAGCGCGAATTCGACGAACGCATTGATCGACGCGTGCCGCGCGAAGAACTGCTCGAGCGCCGCGCCGAGCGCGTAGGGACTGTCGCCTGCGAACGCATGGTCGTCGACGGTCATCTCCACGCGCACCCCACGGCCATATACGAGCGGACCGGGCACCGGCAGTCGCCTGAACACCGGCCTGCACACGAGGCCCCGAATGCCGCGAATACGCTGCGCGAGCGGCGCATCGGCGGGACCGGCGTAGATCTCCAGTTGCTCGCGCAACCGCTGGGCGCCGGCCTCGTCCTCGATATCGGCGAGCGGCTGATAGTTAAGCCCCAGATGCGCGATGAGCCGCCACGTCGCGTCGTCGTGCGCAAGCGGCGGGCGCGGCAGCGAAGGACCCCGCACGATGCGTACGCGGCTCACGGGCGCGGAGATCTTCAGCGTGAGATCGCCGACGTTGCCAGAAGCAAGATGCAGCGGCAGGTCGCGGTTCGTGCAAAGGGTGTCGGCCGATAGCAGCGCGATACGCTCGTCGAACGGTGCGCGCCGGCGGTCGACGAGCGAAACGTAGACATCGGAGCCCGCATAGTTCGAATGCGTGCCGCTGCGCCGCGCCTGCGTGCCGACGAGCCGCACCTCGCGCCGCAAGCTGAACCAGGCGCCGGATTCCTGCGCGTCGTCGGCGGCCGATGTGTAGAGCGGCAGGAAATCGCAATCGCCGTCGGCGCCCGCGCGATGGCCGATCACGCGCTTCACTGCGAATACCTCGTAGTCCAGCGCGCGCGTGCGGTCGACCATCAGCCGGTACTCGCTCGCGCCAGGCGTCACCGGGACACGCTCCGTGCGCTTCGGGAACAGGTTAATTGCGGGTGTGCAATCGAGCGCAAGGTGCGTCGCGTCGATGCTGCGTTCGAGATCGGCGTCTTCGCCGTCCAGCAGCACGAAGAGGTCGACGCTCTCGCTGCTCGCGTTGGCCAGTGCGCTGCGCAGACCGTACACGCTGAAAAAGAGGTTGCGCGCGGCGAACGCGAAGTGCTCGCGCAGGATCCGGTAGCCTTCGAAGCTGCGCGCGCCGGGCGGAAAGAGCGCCTGCTGCGCATCGAATCCTTCGTGCACGACGCATTGCGGCCCCAGCGCGCCAAGCCACTTGCCCTCGTTGCCCTCGCGCAGCGCGACACCGAGCGTGCGCGCGCAGACGAGTTCGAGCAAACGCATCGCCTGACGATCCGGGCCACTGAGGAAAAACGTCAACTGGTCGAGCGGCAACTGGCTCAGCCGCGCCCCGCCCCGCGCAGTCAGCGCGATGCGCAAGGCTCGCAGCGGCCCAGTGCCCCGGCGCACGCCGCCGCTACCCGTTCCACGTGGCATGCCGGGAAGCGGCGGCACGCCCGCGGGTGCGGGCGCGAGTTCGACCTCGCGCAGCGAGAGCGGCCACAGCGTGACTGGCTGCGCGGTGCGGAATTCGCAGACGGTCGCAGTGCCGGCCGCAGCCGCCATCAGACTGGTCCCTGCCGGCACGGTAAATCCCTGGCTTAGCGAGCCTTGTGCGGAATCGGCCTGGAACTGGATGATCGCCATCGCCGGCGTGGGCGCGAGATGATCCGGGTACACCACGTCGAGCAGCCGTTCGGAGAAGCGCGGAAATTCCGCGTCCATCTTCAATTGCACGCGCGCGGTGAGAAAGCAGAAGCCCTCCAGCAGCCGTTCGACGAACGGGTCCGCCACGTCGATGCCGCGCATGCCGAGGCCGCCCGCAACCTTCGGGTACTGGCGCGCGAACTCAGCGCCGGATTCGCGTAACCAGGCAAGCTCACGGTTGTAGTAGTCGAGAAAGCGTGCATCCATAGGGCAGCGTTTCCTTAGCGTCGCGGGCGGGCGTCGTCAGTCGCGGCTTGCGCGGCACCGCCCAGCGGCCGCAGCAGCGCGACGCCGGAATCCAGGTCCAGCTCCGTGTGCACCAGCATGGCAAGCGGCGGATCGCAACAGGCGAGGCGTCCGGAAATCTCGAAGGTCAGCACGTTGTGCCGCCTTGCGCGCGGCGCGTCGCTCACGCAGCGCACCTCGACACTGCCGCCTTGCAGGCGCGGTTCGAAGCACACGATCGCCTCTCGCAGCGCGTTTTCCAGATATTGCGTATCGATGCCGGAGAGCGGCGTGCCCGCCAGGGCGGGTACGCCGAAGTTGAGCACCGAGCGGGCGGCTTCGGCATAGTGGCGCGCGGTGCGCTCGTCGAGCGCGCAGGCCGTGTTGAGCAGCCACGAGAGATCGCGCAGCACCGCATCGAGCAGCGCGTCGGCGTGAGCGGCGCCGCGTGGCGGCGCGCCTTCCCTCAGACGGTCAAACAACATGGGCGTCGCCGCGCGTATGTGTGCGGCGCTGTCCGCTGGCGCTCGCGAAGGGTCCAGACGATGGGAGGCATTCGGCATGCGGGCCTCACATTTCGCTGTTCTTCTTGATGTCCCAGCCCATCGTGACCTCGGGCCCCTTGCCGCCGTTCGCGTTCTGCTCCCAGTACTGCTTCTTCACGCGCGCGGCCTGGAAGCCGTATTGCATCAAGAGACGGTCGGTGGCGTCGCTCGCATCGGCGCCCACCACGCGCGCCGCGGTTACGATCACCTCTTCGAGCGTGACCCGCGAAAATTCGATCTGCTCGCCCCCCGTCTTGCACGACGATATCTCCACCTTCGAGAGATGCTTGCCGCTCGCGCAATGCTTGATGATCGCCGGCGTCGCCTTGTCCATATAAGCCCTCACGACCAGGTCATCGAAGTTCGCCTTGCCCGCGTTGCCGCCGCCGCCCATCGCCATCGCTGCTGGCTGGGTCGCGCCCCAGGAAAACGACTGGATATCGCTCCAGCCGGTGTGCTGCTTGTCGGCGGATTCGCCGGTCGCGCCGTCCACCTTCATAAACATCGCCACGCCCATTGCGGTTCTCCCGTCTGCCTGCCTGTTTGCCTGTCGAGACCGGCTGCGAATTACGCCGCCAGATTCATTTGATCAGTCATCCTGTTTAACTTCCGGCGGGCACCGCCGGCAGCCGCGACACCAGCCTGAGCGACACCGTAAGCCCTTCGAGCTGATAGTGCGGCCGCAGGAAGAAGCGGGCGGAATAATAGCCGGGGTTGTCCTCCACGGCCTCCACTTCCACCCTCGCGTCGGCCAGCGGCTTGAGCGCCTTGGTCTCCTGCGATGAGTTCGCGGGGTCGCCATCCACGTAGTTCATGATCCAGTCGTTGAGCCAGCGCTCCATGTCCGGACGCTCGCGGAACGAGCCTACCTTGTCGCGCACGATGCACTTGAGGTAATGCGCGAAGCGGCTGCACGCGAACAGGTACGGCAACCGGCCGGAGAGCCGGGCGTTGGCCGTCGCGTCGGGGTCGTGGTACTCCGCGCTCTGGTAGAGCGACTGCACGCCGATAAAGGCGGCCACGTCGGAGTTCTTGCGGTGAATGAGCGGAATCAGCCCGTTCTTCGCAAGCTCCGCTTCGCGCCGGTCGCTGATCGCGATCTCGGTGGGACACTTGAGGTCGACCCCGCCATCGTCGGTCGGGAACGTGTGGCATGGCAGATTCTCGACCGCGCCACCCGACTCCACGCCACGAATCGCCGAGCACCAGCCGTAGAGCTTGAACGAGCGGTTGATGTTGGCCGCCATCGCATAGGCCGCATTGGTCCAGGTGTAGTGATCGTGCCGCGCGCCGTCGGTCTCCTCCTCGAACTCGAATTCGTCGACGGGGTCGGTACGCGCGCCGTAAGGCAGCCGCGCGAGGAAGCGCGGCATCGCGAGCCCGACATAGCGGGAGTCTTCCGATTCGCGCAGGCTGCGCCAGGCGGCGTACTCGGTGTTCTGGAAGATCTTCGTGAGGTCGCGTGGATTCGAGAGTTCCTGCCACGAGTCCATCTGCATGAGCGCCGACGATACCCCGCCGATGAATGGCGCATGCGCCGCCGCCGCGATCTTCGAGACGGACTGCAGCATTTCGACATCGGGCGGGCTGTGATCGAAGTAATAATCGCCCACGAGGCAACCGAATGGCTCGCCGCCCAATTGTCCGTACTCCTCTTCATAGATTTTCTTGAAGAGCGGGCTCTGGTCCCATGCAATACCCTTGTGGCGCTTGAGCATGCGCGCCAACTCCTGCTTGCTTGCAGGCATGACGCGGATCTTGAGCATCTCGTCGCTTTCCGTGTTGTTCACGAGATAGTGCAGGCCGCGCCACGAGGCCTCCAGACGCTGGAACTCTGGGTGATGCAGCATGGCGTTGATCTGCGCGGAAAGCTTCTGGTCGATCGCGGCGATCACTTGCCGCACGCCCTCGTAAGCGTCCGACGACAGCGTCGCGCTGCCGCTGTGCTCGAGCGCCTCGCGCGCGAGCGTCTGCACCGCGCTCTGCACCGTCTCGCGCGCAAGCTCGGTCTTGGGGCTGATCTCGCGCTCCAGCAGCACGGCGAACTGCTCGCCGCTGAGCGTGGTTGCGGGCAAGGTGGAGACTGGGATTTGCAGCGCGTTTTGCGGCTCGGTCCGGCTCATGTTCGTCCTCCTGCTTTTACTCGTGCTTTGGATCATTGCCGCGTTGCGGCGGGTCGTCCGCATCCTTCGGCCCGGCAAGCGCCTTGGGCTCGGAGAGCTCAGCCAGCAGCGCCGGATCGCCGAGCGCTCGCGCGATTAACGCCTCCGCACCGCGCTTGCCGTCCATGTACGAAAGCAGGTTCGCGAGCTGGGTACGCGCTTCGAGCAGGCGCCGCAGGGGCTCGACGTTACGGGCGAGCGCGGCGGGCGAGAAGTCGTCCATGCTGCTGAACGCCATCTCCACGCCGAGCACGCCGTCGCCCGTAAGCGTGTTGGGCACCTCGAACGCGAGCGTCGGCGCAATCGATTTCATGCGGTCGTCGAAGTTGTCGACGTCGATCTCCACGAAGCGGCGCTCGGCCAGCTCGGGCAGCGCGTCGCCGCGATTGCCTGCGAGATCGGCCAGCACGCCCATCACGAACGGCAACTGCACTTTCTGCTCGGCGCCGTAGAGCTCGACGTCGTACTCGATCTGCACGCGGGGCGCGCGATTGCGCCCGATGAACTTCTGGGCTCCTGCCGATGGCTTGTGTCGAGACATGTGATTCAGCTCCCGCGCAACCCGTGCGCTTCACGGGATCGATTACTGTATCGATCCCTGCGTTGATCCCTGTGCGGCCCTTGCGCATCCGGGGCCGCGCGCCGTCTTGCATCGCCGCGCATCACTGCGGCGATTCGTTGCGATGACCACTCAGATGGTCGAGCTCGCGCACGCTCTCCGGTGCGATGTCGCGGAAGATCTCGTAGAAGTTCAGCGAGAGCAGGCGTTGCGCGCGGCGCAAAAAGATCGGCGCCGGATGGCTCGGCTCGTGCAGCTCGAAGTAGCGGCACATCTTTTCGAGCCCGACGTCGATGTCGGACCGGCTCGATATCTCGGCGTCGCGCCATGCGGCGCCGTTTGCGCCATTGGCGGTGCTAGCGGCGCGCGGCGGCGCAACGCCCCGCTGCTGCGGCATGGGTTGCGGTGCTTGGCCGCCCGCTTCCGGCGTGGCTTCCTGCGCCCTGCCGGAAGGCAGCGCCGTCGCCAGGATGGCGAGCTGTCGCTCGAGCGCGCTCGCATCGAGCGTCCACGCGTCGCCGAGACGCTCGCTCACGATGCGCCGCAAATGCGCGAGATGCTCCCAAATCGTGAGCCCCGCACGCAGAGCCGGGCTGGCCGACTCGAGCGCGTCGCGCCACTCGCGCACGAGTCGCTCGCGTCCGCCAGCGTAGGCGTCTGCATGAGCGCCATCGGCACCCTCGGCCTGCTGGAGCACGTTGAGCGCCGCGCTCACGCTCAGCGCGCCGAGAAGCGGCTGCTCGCGCGCGGCGCGCGCGCAGCCCTGCGGACCCGCAAGCTCGGCGAGAGCATTGAAGCGCGGCAGCGGATCGGGCGTGCCGTCCACGGCGAGCATGGGATGCAGCGGCTCCCAGTACGTGTGGAGCAGCGACGTCGTGAGACGCAGCCCGTCCGCATAGCCTTCCAGACCGCGGCGGTCGATCCACGCATACGTGAGCGGCACGACGACGCGCAGATCCTTCGTGCGCGCGAGCAGCGCGAGCGCGATGCGCTCCACGTCGCGCCATGCGGGCGGCTGCGCGGCGATGCGGGTCTCGCCATACTGTTCGTCCGGCTTGCCGGCCGCGCTGCGCTGGAGCGCCAGAAAGTCGGCGTCGTATTCGAGGTCCGGTCCGCACGGCGCGTCGGCGCTGATCGGTGCGAGCAGGGTGTCGATCATCGTGCGGTCTCCTTGCTGGAATTACTCGAACGTATGGCTGATTTCGAGCGGCGCGCTGCCCGCATCGAGCGTCACCAGGCGCACGTACGGCTTCAACGTGCCGTTGCGGATCTCGATGCGATGGGTGCCTGGCGCCAGACTCGCCGTGCGAAACGGTGGGCTGATACCGCGCCGCACGCCATCGACATAGACCTCGCCCCACGGAATGATCTGGAAGTGCACACGCACGGGCGGCAGCGACGCGGGCATGCGCACCGAAGAATGCGGGGCCTGCGCGACAACCGGCGCGGATGCGCCGGATACCGGAGGCAAGCCTTGCGCTTCAGCGGGCGGCTGGGCCGCTGCGTTCGTTTGGGCTGGCTGCACCGCGGCGGCGGCAGTGGCCGCATCGGTCGCATTGACGGGCTTGTCCTTGCCCGCCTGCACTTCCACCACCGTCGTGTCGGTGGTCAGCGCAGGCGCAGCGGGCATCAACCCCGACGCGCCCGGCTGCTGCTGCGCTTGCGCGGACGACTGCCGCGGCGCGTTGGCGCCGGGAAGCGCCTGCGCGAGTGCGGGCGCATGGCTCGCCGGCGCGGGCGGCGCATTGCGGCTCGCGGCCGCCTGCTGGGCAACGGGCGGCGCATGAATCGCGAATCGTAGAACAGGAACACCCACTACGAGTATGAGCAGCAGGACCAGCACAGGGATGCGGAGCGTGCGCCAACTGAAATGCCGATGCGAGGTTTCGGAGACCGTACTTTCTCGGCGTTCCACAGTCTCCGTGGAGACATCATCTCCGGCCGGTTGTGCATTTGCTTGCGCGCGAACAGCCTCATACGGTGCTTCGTTTTGCTCTTGCGGCACCGCGCCGTCATGCGGCCGGGCCTCGACGGATGCCGGTGTCTCGGCTCCATCGCCTTCGCTCGTGGCAGTGGCGGTGGCAGTGCCAGTGGCATCGGCAGGCGCAGGAGCCGCCTCTACGGCGGGTGTTTCTCCCTGCGGTGCGGGCGCTTCGGGCGTTGCGTCGTCTTGCGCGCTCGCCGCCGCAACGTCAGCGGCAATGCCTGCCGCGCGGGCGGGCGCGTCATAGCCCGCGGGCACGAACACGCTTGGCGAGACCTCGTGCAAGTCCAGCGCCTGGGCGAATGCGCCGACCGACTCGGGCCGGTCCTCGATGCGCAGTGCGAGCGCGTGATCGATCGCGGCCCGCAGGCGCTCGCCGTAGTGCTCCGCGTCATGGCCAGCGGCTTCACGGCCCGCCAGCGGCCGGTACTGATCCTGAATGCTGCGCACCACCGCCGCCGGCGGCAACTCGCCGGTCATCAGCGCATAAGCGAGCGCGCCCAGCGCATAGATGTCGGTCCAGGGTCCTTGCCTGAACGCGGGATCGTCGGTGTATTGCTCGATCGGCGCGTAGCCGGGCTTGAGCATCATGGCGGTCTCGTCGACCATGTCGCCGATCAGCTTGCGCGCCGCGCCAAAGTCCAGCAGCACCGGGTTGCCGTTGGGCAGCATGAGGATGTTGTCGAGCGAGATGTCGCGGTGAAAGCACTGCGCGCGATGCAACACGTCCAGCGCGCCCAGCACCGAAGCGAGCAGGCGCCGCAGCGCCGCTTCGCTCATCGGCTTGCCGCGCTTCTGGAGTTGCTCGAGCGTCTGGCCTTCGTAGAACGGCATCACCATATAGGCGGTGCCGTGGCTCTCCCAGAAGTGCAGCACCTTCACGAGCCCCGGATGGTCGAACTGCGCGAGCAGCCGCGCCTCGTTCAGGAACGCGGCGCGGCCCGCGTCGAATGCCTGCGAAAAGCGCGGCGCGCGCAGCGCGACCGTGAAATCGCCGGCGCGCGAAGCGAGCATCGCGGGCATGTATTCCTTGATCGCGACCGCGCGCTGCAGCGTGCGGTCGAACGCCCGGTAGACGATGCCGAAGCCCCCCTTGCCCAGCACCGAGTCGAGCTCGAACCCGGCGAGGCGGTGGCCGTTCGGCAACGGCCGCACGCCATCGGCGCCAGGCGGCGCGGCGTGCGCCGCCGCTTCGGCGTAGTGCGATTCGGTCATGTCCCTCCTCCCTGTGCGGCGCGCGCGCCGTCGCGCCGCACGTTCTTCGAGGCGGCGCGTGTCATCGCTCGCCTCTGCCCGGCTCGCCGAAGAGCCGCTGGAACAGCGCGGTGTCGAGCCCACCCGTGTGGACGTCGGTGCGCGGCGCGCCGTCTCCGGCATCGGTCCACCAGAAGCTCGTCATGCCGTTCGGGTCGAAGTACTCCCACAGGTTCGGCCAGCCCCCGTCCGCGGCCGTGGCCTCGCGGGCGCCGTCGCGCGCGCCTTCTCCCGGGGGGCGCGCCGCGTCGTCGCGCAGCCCCTCGGCCAGCGCGAGATCGAACTCCTCCGGTCCATGCGCGCGGCGGATCGCGTCCTGAACGATGGCGTCCATCGCCCGGATGCGCGCGTCGGCGCAAGCGAGCGCCGGCCCGCCGGGTCTCCCGTAGCCCGCATGGGCGGACGGTGCAATGGCCTGCGCGACGACGATCGGATAGCGCCGCCCGACGCGATCGTGACTCGGCGCGACGCAACCGAGCTGCACCCAGCCGTCGCCGCTGCCGGCGGGAATCGCGAAGCGCCAGACCGGCGCACGCACATCGAGGCCCGTGCGAGCGGAGGCCATGCCCTGCGCGAGCCAGCGCTCCCAGGTGCGCGCGAGCTGGCCCGGCATGCGGCGGCCAACGAAGTCGCCCGCGCCCGGCAACTTGCCATACCACGCGGGCAACCCGAATTCAGCGCCGATGCAGGGACCGTTCATGATTTCCCCGGACACGAGAACGACTCCAGTTGGGTAAGACGCAAGGGATTGCGCACGCTGTCCGCCGTCACCTGCATGGCGAGCGCGTGATGATCCACGTTGAAGCCAACCACCATTTGTTCCGATGCCTGAGCGCGCGCCGCCGCGCCGCGATCGAACAGGCGCATCAACGCCCACGGCCCCTGGATCGTGAAGCCGTCGGTCGCCCCCGACTGCTCGGTGATCTGCAGGCTCACCTGGTTCATGCCGCGCGGCCCCGGCCACTGCACCGTGACGGGGGCCTGCGGCCCATGCGCGTAGCGCACCTGCTGGCCGTCCACGTCGAGCGTCCACTCGGAGATTTCCGGGTCCATGTCGAGCGGCTTGATCTCCACCTTGATGGTCGGCTCGCGCGCGCCGCCGGCAAAAAACGCGTCGCGTATCACCGCGGCCTTTTCGAACGAGGCGAGCAGCGCGCTGTCAGCGGACGCGCCGGATCCACCGATGAAACGCCACGGCTGGACGCTCGCGTCCACGCGGCTTTGCAGGTTCTTCTGGAAGAAGTCGTCCATCAGGCCGCCCGGCGCGAACACGCGCGCGAAGTCGCCTGGCGCCACGTCGCGCGTCGAACCGCGCGCGAACGGATAGCGCCCCGCGATCGCCTGGCGGCAAAAGTCGCCGATGTTGACCGACGCGTTTTGCGCGAGATTCTGGTCGACGTTGCGCGTCACATTGCTCTGCGCGGCGTTCGCGAGGTCGCCCAGCATCTGCCGGAACGGCGCGGGCATGCGGCCCGCCTGGGCGCGGATCTGGTCGGCGTTGTCCGACTGCGGCGGTGTCCCGCCGCCGCGCAGTGCGGCGTCGGCTGCCGTGAGCCAGGTGTAGAGTCCGTCGATCGATTTGAGGACGCCCGCCAGCGCCGCGCTCGTGCCGGGTGCGCCGTTCGCGCCGCCGGCGCCGCCCGCCTCCAGGCTGCTGAACTCGCGCAGGTCCGCGAAGTGCGCGTCGACCACCGCTTCGGGGCGGCTTGGCTCGCCGGCTGCGTCGCCGCCGCCCTGCGGTTGACCCAGGATCTGCGCCAGCGATTCACGCGCCTGGTTCACCTTGTCCTGCGCGTTCGCGGCGAGTCCGCTCGCGCCGCTCGCCGTGTTCGCGCCCTGCGAAAGCGTCGTTTGCCGCGCGGCGGCATCGGCGAGTCGCGCGAGCGGCGAGTCCTGCGACGAGAGAATGCGGGCGATCTGCGTCGTCTGCGCAAGCGTCGACGTGCTCTGCAAGCGCAGATCGCCGAGATAGTCGTCCCAGCGGCGCATGTAGTCGTCGAAGTAGAGCGAGCGCACGTCCTTCGCCCGCGCGCTCACCTCCGCTGGCGTCGCGGCTTCCGGCGCGCTCAGCCCGAGCACCCAGACTTCGTCGCGGCCGAACGCATCGACCGCCGCGTCGAGCCGCCGGTCGAAGACCTTCCAGTAGCCGTCGTAGGTGAACAGGCCCGGCACGGCGTCGCTCAGGCTCGCGCCGCTCGCGCGCCGGAACACCAGCGCGCCCGAGGGGCCCGCCATCTGCGCCGCGCTCACGTCCCAGGCCGCCGCGGCGGGCCGCAGCGTGCGCGCGAGCTGTGCATAGAGGCGCTGCGCGAATGTCAGGCGAGTGAGTTTCTCGCGCGCGCCGGCCACCATCTGCTCGTTCCGGGCAAATGGCGAAACCACCACGCGGCCCGCGAACAGCGCCGCCATGTGCGCGCGCAGATCGTTGCGCTGCGCGGGCGTGAGATTCGCGCCCGGCGCCGAGGCGATCTCGAGATCCAGGACCGCCTGCACGAAATCCGGATCGTAATGGGCGCTGTCGTACAGCATCAGATACGCCTTGAGGGCCGCATAGAGATAGGCCGGGTCGTCGGGTGGCGCGTCGCGCACCGCCGTTTCGAGACGCCGAGCAGCGAGCGGCAGCAGCAGTTCGTCGAGCGCGCGGTGATAGACGTTCTCAGCGGCGGACTGCACCTTGTCACCCTGGAAGAGGCCCCAGCGGTACGCGAGCGACGGGTTGGCCGGATCGACGCCATCCACGTGCGCGACGTTGCGAATCGCGTCGAGCATCGGCAGCAC
Organism: Paraburkholderia sp. CNPSo 3076; assembly: GCF_026343935.1. Lineage (NCBI taxonomy): Bacteria > Pseudomonadati > Pseudomonadota > Betaproteobacteria > Burkholderiales > Burkholderiaceae > Paraburkholderia > Paraburkholderia sp. CNPSo 3076. The sequence continues at coordinate 52,184 of NZ_JAPMAL010000043.1, forward strand.
GCGCGCAATGTTGTCGGCGTCGGTGATGGTCACGCCCTGGAGCGTGTGATCGATCTGCGGCACGTTCGCCTCGATCGCCGCGAGGTACGCGCGGTTGCGTGCATAACTGCCCACCCACGCCGCCAGCGCGCCCGCCAGCAGGAGTGCGAGGAGCGCGTAGCCCACGAGCGCCAGCATGCGCTGGCGCTGGTACCAGCGCAGATCGGTGCCGGCGAGCCGCGCCTCCTTGAAGATGAGTTCCTGCAGCAGGTCCTTGAGGAAAAAGCTGCGCCCGCTCGCCGGCGCATGAGGCGCCGGCGGCACGCCGTCGATCTTCAGGAAGCGCTTGATGCTGCCCATCACGCGGTCGAAGACCGTGCCCTCCTGCGTGCCGCTCGTGAAATAAACGCCGCGCAGGAGCGGCATCGAATCGAAGTGCGAGCTCGAAAACACCTGCTCGACGAACTGTCCGAGCAACTCCTGCAAGCCGCTGAACTGCTGCGGCAACGAGTAGATGAGCTCGCGCCTGCGCGCGTCGGGCTCGGCGGTGAAGAGTTCCGGCAGCGCGTCGTTCAGACGCCGGTGCAGCAGCCGGTATTCGCGATCGAACACGGTACGCAGGCTGAAGTCGCGAGCCTCGGTCTCGGCGAGCGCGATCGTGAAGCCCCACACCTGTGCGCGCTCGGTGCGATTGAAGCGCGCGAAATACTCGTTGAAGCCCGAGAGCAGGTCCGCCTTCGTCACGAGCACATAGACCGGCAACTGGATACCAAGCTCCGTGCGCAGCTCCTGCAGGCGCTTGCGCAGCGCCATGGCGTGCGCGGTGCGCTCGACCTCCGTCGCGCCCAGCAGATCCGATACGCTGATCGTGAGCAGCGCCCCGTTCAGCGGCTGGCGCACACGATACTTCTTGAGCAGCGAGAGGAAGCCCGACCACTCGTCCTGATCGAGCGCCCGATTGCTTTCGTGCGTCGCATAGCGGCCGGCCGTGTCGATCAGGACGGCTTCGTTGGTGAACCACCAGTCGCAATGACGCGTGCCGCCCACGCCGCGGATCGCGGCCTTGCCGAACTGCTCGGCGAGCGGAAACGTCAACCCCGAATTCACGAGCGCCGTGGTTTTGCCCGAGCCGGGCGCGCCGATGAAGACGTACCACGGCAGTTGATAAAGATACTGTCGCGTGAACCCTTCGAACCAGCGCCCTGTGCGTCCCCGCAGGCCCTGAGCGACCTGCGCGCCCTGACCGCCCTGCGCAGCGCCAAGCCGCGCGTTGCGCAACAGGCGCGCGGCCTCGTCGAAGCGGCTGCGCAGCTCCTGGGTGTGCGGCGCTTCCTCCGCATGCGCGGCGCGCGCTTCCACGGGCTCGCGCAACTGGCTCAGCAACTGCGCGTTGAGCTGCGCGGCGCGCCAGTGCCGATACCCCGCGCGGCCAGCCCACACCGCAAGCAGCAGGACGATGACGAGCACGCGCGCCATGGCGCTGTCGAGCGGCCGGTACGCACCCACCGCGATCAACGGCCCGACGAGCCAGATGAGCGCCGCGAGCGCAGCAAGCCCGATCACGGCCCAGACGCGCGCGCCCAGCAGCGCGCGCACCCCGCGCCACGCGGAACTCGCGACGCGGCTCACGGAGCGTCTCCCGAGCCCGGCGTCGCGAGCTTCGGCGGCGCGGCGCGCAAGGTGATCTCGACGCGCCGGTTGCGCGCCCGGTTCGCCGCGTTGTCGTTTGGCGCGACGGGATCGGTGGCGCCGCGCCCTTCGGCGCGCACGCGGGTGCTGTCGCCAAGACGCGCGGCAAGGATGCTCGCGACGGCCTGCGCGCGCTCGACCGAGAGGTCCCAGTTTGACGGAAAGCGCGCGCTGTGCACCGGCACGTTGTCCGTGTACCCGGCCACGACCACTGCGCCAGGCACCTGCGCGAGCGCCGCCGCGACGCGCGCGAGCGTCGGCTGATAATGGTCGATCACAGTGGCGGATCCGGACTCGAAGAGCCCGTCGCCGCGCAGCACGATCACGCTGCGGTCGGCGAGATCGCGCACTTCCACGAGACCTTCGGCGATCTCCGGCGCGAGAAAGCCCGCAAGCCGCGGCGGCGGCACGGGGCGCACTGCCTGCGGCTCGGCCGCCTGCAGGCGCACGCCCGGCACCTGGAGGCGGCCAATCATTGCGAAAGCCCTGTCGGAGCGGCCAGCCAGCGCGAGATCGAGTCCGACATAGACGCCGAAGCCCACCAGCACGGTCAACGCGGCGCAGGCCCAGAGCGGCACGGCGAAGCGCTGCGGGTCCTCGCGCGCGATCTCGTCGCGCCAATGCGTGGACAGCGCCGCGTCGTAGTCGCCGCGTACGCTGCGGATCGCGCGCGCAAGCGTGTGCCGCAGGTCGTCGAGCTGGGCGCGGCCGTTGTCGAGCACGCGATAGCGTCCCTCGAAGCCGAGCACGAGGCAGTAGTAAAGCAGTTCGAGCAGATTCAGCTGCTCGCGCGGCTGCTGCATCAAACGATTGAGGAGTTCGAAGAATTTTTCTCCACCCCACGTTTCGTTGTGGAACGCGACGAGCAGGCTGTTCGCCGACCAGTCGCCCGATCCACCCCATGGCGTGAGGGCCGCGGCTTCATCGAGGGCCGTGCAAAGGCAATAACGCGCCGCGCCGATCTGCTCGGGCGAGGCGCCCGCGTCGCGCGCGCGCTGTTCGAACTGGCGGATCTCGTTGGCGAGATGCTCGCGCAGCCACGCCGGGTTCGGGTGGTGCACGGTGTAGCGGATCTGAGGGATCAGGTTCAGCAGCGCGTTGGCCGCGATGACGAGCGGATTGCCGCCATCCCCGGAAGCCGCCGAGCCCGGGAGCCAGTTCGCCTGCTCGTGAAGCGCGTCCGCCTGCCACGCCTCGTCGCCAGGCGCCGGGCCGAACCCGGAACGCGAGGCCATGAAGGCACCGTGTCCGGAAGCGCGTTCGACAGAGACGGGATCGTTGAGCGGATTCATCGGATGTCTCGCTCACGCGCGTCGCCTGTGCGCATCTCGCGGATCGCCCAGAACTCCATCGCAAGGCCCGGGAAGTCGCCCGCTAAATGAAGCGCGAGGCCCCCTGAGCGTTCGAGCTGGCGCCAGAGGTCACCGCCCTTGTCAACCTCGAAGTAGCTGTGGCCCGCGTGGTAGGGAATCTGATGCGGCGCGACCGGCAGCGGCCGCACGGCAATGCCCGGCAACTGCAGTTGCACCAGATCGCGAATGCGCTCCACCGGGCCGAGCTTGATCTGGGACGGAAAGCGCGCACGCACGCTCTCGGCGGGAATATCGGCGCGCACGGCCAGCACGAAGCCCGCATCGCGCAGCAGCGAGGTGTCGGCGATCACGGCGACCCGCACGCCGTTGCCCGCTTCTTCGAGCGCGATCTGCAGCGCGTGCTGGTCGAGTACCGTCGCAAGCGAGCGGCGCAGCTCCGCGAAAAGCGCGCCGAAGGTCGCGCGCAGGTCGTCGTGCTGATACACCGGCAACACCTCGGGCCGGCGTGAAGCCGCCGTGAAGGTGGCGAAGTCGGCGGCCAGTTTGAGCCAGTCGCGAAACAGCAGCTCCGGGTGAATACCCGGCGTCTGCGCCGTGTGCGACGCGATCGCGAGGTAACGGTTGACGAGTTGCAACAGCAGGAAGTCGGCGACCTCCGACACGCCGCCGCGCCCCGCCTGCGCGAGGCGCCCCGCCAGCAGCTCGCTGCGTTGCGATAGCAGCCGGTCGAGCTCCTGCACATAGCCCGCGAGCTGCGGGTGGGCATGCGCATCGAGCAGCGGCGGAATATACGTTTCCTCGATCACCAGCTGACGGTCGACGCGCCGCTCCACCACGCGCAGCACACCCATTGCGTACCAGTCGTCGTCCAGCTCGGCGGCGAGCGCGAGTTTGAGCTTCAGTCGTCCTAACTGAACCAGTGCGGGCTCCAGACGGACTTCGTTGACATCGGCAATCTCGGCTTCGTGCGCCACATAGCGCGCAAGCGTGCGAGCGCCGCCGCCGAACGTCACCTGTGCGCTGTTGCTGCGCGACGCAGGCAGCGCGAGCACGACCGTGGCGTCGCGCACATCGGCGCTCACCTCGAGCGCTTCGGGCGCCTCGTCGAGATGCGAGAAGTCGAACGGCGTGCCGTCCGGCAGGATGCCGCTTGCCGCGCGCAGCATCACCTTGCCTTGCGCGAGTGCCTCCTCGTCGATCTGCAGCGATGCGAAGCCCCACAGAAAGCGCTGCAGCGGCGCGCAGCGCAAGTGCACATAGCGCTCGAAATAGCGCTCGAGCTGCTGGAAGTGTTGCGGCCGCAAAAACATGCCTTCGGACCACACCACTCGGTCGCGCAGTCCGGCACTGCCCGTGGCAGGCGCGACAGGAGGATTCATGCGGTCGTTCATCGTGCGTCACCGCTGGCCGGCGTCGCGACGAGTCCGTCGCCCTGCACCACGATTACGAAATGCGCTTCGGAAGGCTTGCCCTGCCAGAACTTGAACAGGTTGGTGCTGGCGGGCTGCGGCAACGCCACGGTAATTTTCCAGCGGCGCTTTTCGAGGGTGCGGTAGCCCGCCACGATGCCGAGACTGCGCACCGTCTCGCCGCCGGTGTAGTGAAGCGTACGCGACTCCCCGGGCCTCAGGACAATCCGGTCCGTGCCCGCCAGCTCCGGGCCCAGCGCGTCTTCCGGCTTGTTCTGCAGAGAGAAATAATCCGCCTTCCTGAAATTATTATCGGATTTGAGTTGAAATGTTTGCAACGCAACAGGAGCAGGCCGGTTTTGCGAGTCGCGATTCACGTCAGCCGCCACGTGAAAGGTGACGGCATAAGGGACCGGCAAATCTTTCTCTGTCGATGCGCACCCGCACAATAATAAAAGGGCAAAGTATATCCCTTCGCGTGGATTATGCACGCGCTTAAATGATACTCCGTACATACCGTCCAAACCCTCTAATTCAGCGCGAATTCGCGTTGTCGATTGCAAAGGCAAAAGCGTCCCACGCTCCTGCATTCAAGCCTGAATTCAGGGGTTGGAAGTCGCTGCTCCCGGAACGCCTGCCCCGAAATTTTCCGCGTCAACAAGCGGAATTGGGGCAATGCCTTTCGAATATTCCCGGAATTAAATTAATCTATCGCCGGTCGTGTCTCACGAGTAATAATTCATATGATGAAAATCCATGTGACTAGACTATAGTTCGTACGATTCGTGATCGCAACGCTCTCCGAATGCCACCTCTATAAAAAATTCACGAGCCGTAGAAATTACTTTCACGCCTCATATGAAGAAGTAAATACCGGATCGCCGAAAATGACCTGGCCGATTACCTGGAACTTGTTACGCGCGAATCGCACGCGAGTTGCCCTCGCTGCCGCATTTTTACTGACCCTGGTCGCGACGGTTCTTGCTGCGGGCGGTTGCACGAGCCTGTCGCCCGCGCAACGCACGGCGGCAAATGCCGTTGCTGCCGCACAGGACTCGTACGCTGCGGGCGACTACCAGCGCACCATCCAGCTACTGCGCAACAGCAACGCCTTCGTCGACGGCGACCGCTCCACGCAGATCGACGCGCACAAGCTGATGGCGTTCAGCTACTGCGTGACGAACCGCGTTGCCCAGTGCCGCTCGGAGTTCGAGGCAATCCTGCGAATCGATCCGCATTTCGAATTGTCCGCCGCGGAGAAGGGCCACCCGATCTGGGGACCCGCGTTCGACGCCGCGCGCCGCAAGGTTGCACCGTCCTGATGGACCGTCCCGCGCCGCGCACATTTTTATCCGTCTTTATGTGATTCAATCTGCATCATGCAATTGACCGTCATCGAGTACGCAGGAGAACCGGTCCACGCCGAAACCAGCGTGGAGTTTCGTCCGCCAGGTGGCACGATCGGACGCAACGCCGACAACCAGATGGTGCTGCCCGACGAAACGCGTCAGGTTTCGCGGCTGCAGGCGCTGCTGCAGATCGACGGCGATCACTGCGTGCTGAAGAATCTGAGCAGCGTCTCGGTGGTGGAGATCAACGACACACCACTCGAATACACCGAGGAGCATGCGCTCGAATCCGGCGATGCGATCCGCATCGGCCCGTATGTGCTGCGTGCGCAGGCGGGCGTTGGCGGCAACGCTGGCGCGACGACCGCAAGCGCGGCCGCTACGCCCGTCGCGCAAAAAGTCGCGAGGCCAGGCACGGCAACCGCCGGGCTCAACGACACGCCGCCCATCCCCACGGATCCCCTCGCGCTCTTCGCACGCTCAGGCGGTGCCGACTCATCCATTGCGCAGCCCGTCACGACGCAGGTGGCGCAATTTGCGTTGCGCGGCGCCATCGAGCGTGCGGCCGATACGCCTTTGCGCACAAGCGCGTTCGCAAAGCCGGAGGCCGGGCGTGAGCGCGATGCGCTGCCGCGCGTGCCACGACCGGCACCCCAGAAGCCGGCTGGCACGAACGACAAAAGCGACGCAAAAAGCGCAAGCGTGTCGCCACCAGCCAGCACCGCTTCAGCGGATGCGGACACTGCCTCGACGGCGCCCGACTCGGCCGACGCCCTCCTTTCCGCCTTCCTGCGCGGCGCGGGTCTCGAGAAGGCCACCTGCGACTGGTCAACCGAGCAATTGCACACGGCGGGGCAACTGCTCGCGCTGTTCACCAATGGCACTGTCGAGCTCCTCTCCTCGCGCAGCATCCTCAAACGCGAAGTGAAAGCCGACATGACCGTACTGCTCGACCGCGAGAACAACCCGCTGAAGCTGCTGCCCGACGGCAGCGCGGCGCTGCGGCAGATGTTCGGCCTGCCGTTCCCCGGCTTCATGACGCCGCCCGGCGCAGTGGAAGACGCGTTCCACGACCTGCAGGCACACCAGATCGCCATGGTCGCGGGCATGCGCGCCGCCCTGAACGACCTGCTGCAGCGATTCTCGCCCTCACGTCTCTCCGAACGAAGCGAGCCAACCCGCTACGAACAGCTCCTGCCGATGCTGCGCAAGGCGCGCTTGTGGAATCGCTATGAACGCATGCACCACGAGACGATGCTTGCGGTGGAGGATGACTTCAGCGCCGTATTCGGCCGGGCCTTCCTGCGTGCGTACGACGACGAGGTGAGGAACTATCATGCGCGACGCCGCCCAGCGCGTTCTGCCGACGCATGAATCTCTCGTGCGCCCAGTTCTCGCGTGCGGGACAGCGGGACAGCAACCAGGATGCACTTGGCTACACGATCACGGACGACTACGCCTGCTTTGTCGTGAGCGACGGCGTCTCCAGCGATCCTGGCAGCGAAATCGCCTCGCGTTGCGCAGTCGAACGGATCCTCCACCGGGCGCAGCACACCGGCCGCACGCTCGCGCAGACCTTGCTTGAGTGCATCGAGGAAGCACACGCCGCGATTCTCGCGATGCAGCAGCGCGACTGCGAGCGCGGCCGCATGAGTGCGACCGTCGTGGCGCTCTTCATCGACCGGCGTCACGACATTGCGCAATGGGTCCATCTCGGCGACAGCCGGCTCTACCGGTTCGCACGCGGCGCGCTGATCGAACAGACGCGCGATCATAGCGTGCGGCAGCAACTGCTGGACGCGGGCCTGCCAGGCGACGGCGTCAATCCCGCCTGGCTGCATATGGCGCTCGGCATGCGCGGCCAGATCGCGCCCGCGATCAGCCCGCCGCACGCGCTCGAAGATGGCGATGTGTTCTTGCTCTGCACCGATGGGCTCTGGCAATCCGTTGCGGAAGATGCACTCGAAGATCGCTTGCGCGTCGTTCATACCGTCGACGACTGGGCTGTGCTGATCGAGCACGAGGCGATCCGTCATTCGGGCAGCGCGCCGCACGCCGACAATTACTCCGCGCTCGCAGTCTGGGCCGGGAGCCCGCAGAACGTCACGCTGGCGCGCGTGAGGGCGCGCCGGTCGTGGTGAGACGTGGTTCGGGCGCGTGCAATGTCCGCAACGGCGACACCCGATCCTGTGGTACAGCTGAACTCTTCGTGACGACGCAATAGAGGTTTCATAGGCTTGTACGCCGTCCGATGGATGCAAAATTGACAAAACGCATCTATCTATTCCAGACGAATATCGATACTACTTTGACGTCTACTTCTTGCACGACGCAACGGGACGTCGGTCCCTCCCGCACCGGCGAGCACAGAAACTATGCCGACGAGTCGCAGAGCGAAGCGATGGCACGAACGTCGCCGTACCGGCCTGATACGGGCGTCAGGTCGTCGTCGAGGGTTGCGATTCCTCGTTTTTCTGATCGCGCTGATCGTCGCGAAGATCATGACGGAACCCGACGCGGCCAGGCGAAACGCGACATTGCCATAGTCATGCTGGCACCGAATAACTACCGCCGAGACAAAGGCTACTATCCGGCCCAGACGCAAGGCCTGGGTGCGTTGACGGAGAACCGACCAGCAAATCTGCCTGCTGAGGTCGCCTTTGTACGGCGCGTACACAGGCGGTCGACGTTCAATGGACTGCGATGCCTTCGAGGACTTCGTCGTGCTCCTGGCGTTCCGCGAGGTACGGCGAGCGGTAGCCCGAATTCACGCCCCAGTAATAGAACACGAGCGCGATCAGCGCGACGACCAGCATGTCCCAGCCGTAGGGCAGCAGACCGGCGCCGCCGAACTGCTTGCTGCCGATCAGCGAGAGGAGCGCCATGATCGGCAGATATGCGCACAGCCACCATGCGGCCTTCAGATCCTGGCCCCAACCTTCGAAGCCCTGCTTGCGCTGGAAGTAGAAGTACACCGGCAGCGCGACGACCATCAGCAGAATGATTTCGCCGGTCAGCGGCCACTTCGCCCAGTACAGGATCATCGATGCGCAGACGAATGCGAACGGCGCGATCACTTTCATGAACGGCACGGACAGCGGGCGCTCGATGTCCGTGGCGGCGCGCTTGAGCGCCATCAGGCTGATCGGACCCGTGAGGTACGAAATCACCGTTGCCACCGAGATCACCGCCGCGAGCGAACTCCAGCCGCGGAAGAAGAACATGAAGATGAACGAGACGAGCAGGTTGAACCACATCGCGTTGCGCGGCACGCCGTAGAACGGGTGCACGTCGCCGAACATCTTCGGCATCGTGTTGTTGCGCTCCATCGCGTAGATCATGCGCGCGGTCGTCGCCATATAAGTCGTACCGGTGCCGCTCGGGCTCACGAAGGCATCGACGTAGAGCAGGATCGCAAGCCAGTTCAGGTTCAGCGCGATCGCGAGTTCCGCGAACGGCGACTTGAAGTTGAACGTGTTCCAGCCCTTCGCGACGTCGGCCGGATTGACCGCGCCGATATAGGCGATCTGCAGCAGCACGTAGATCACGAGCGCGCAGAGAATGGAGCCGATCACTGCAAACGGCACGCTCTTGGCCGGATTGCGCGCTTCACCCGCGAGGTTGATCGGGCTCTGGA